>JAGVJG010000029.1 GCA_020051235.1 Parachlamydiales bacterium
CAATTTGTCGTGCAAGAGGCATTTGAAACGATAAAATCTTTTGTCGGATCAAACTTCTCTTGATTTACTCCCATCACAAAAGTAGGAATATCCCCTTTTGCGGGAGCAGAAATAATAACTCTTTTTGCACCTGCTTGCAGGTGCTTTTCAGCTTCTTCTTTTGAAGTAAAAAGTCCCGTTGATTCAATGACGAAATCAACGTTTAATTTTCCCCAAGGAAGTTTAGCTGGATCTTTTTCAGCAAGTGTAAGGGTAGTTTTTTCATCGACGACGATGGCACCTTCCACAGCTTTAACTTTGCCTTCGAATCTCTTATGAACGGTGTCATGAGTCAATAAATACGCTAAATTATCAGCAGGTACTAAATCGTTAATGGCAACGATTTCGACATTAGGATTGCGATGGAGAATTCGGTAGACTAGACGGCCAATACGGCCAAATCCGTTGATCGCCACTCTGATGGTCATATTCACTCCTAGTGATACGAGCCATCATAGTGGGCTTATGTGGTAAAAGTAAAGGGATTAAGAAAGATACTCGATTAGAGCCATTTCCGCATTATCCCCTTGTCTTCTTGCCAAACGAAGGACTCTTGTATATCCTCCTTGGCGAGACTTAAACCGAGGGCCAATTTCATTAAATAAGGTATCGATAACTTGACGGTCAGCGTTATAAGCTGAAGTATCGCCTTCTTTTGCTTTACGTGCTTCTTTAGGTGAAAGCTTATTAAAGCGAATTTGCAATTCAGCAATCGCCTTTCTTCTTGAAGCAAGTGTATTCTTCTTTGCTAAAGTGACCATTTTGTCAGCATAGCGCTTTAAAATTTTCGCTTTGGTGATCGTTGTTTCGATTCTACCATTTTCAATCAGCGATTTCAGCTGGTTTGCGAAAAGAGCACGTCTGTGACTCGATGTTCTATTTAATTTTATCGTGTTATTAAGGTGTCTCATAAATCCTACTCGAAGTCCTCATCGTCTTCATCTTCATCCGCAATCTCGGCATCTGGATCAGCATTTTCATTTTGTTTCTTCTGCTGATCTTTGCGTCCTTTACGGGCTTCTTGATACTTACCAATTTTTTCTTTTACGTTTTCTGAAGTAATGCCAAATCTAGCTAAATCCATCCCTAAGGAAAGATTCATTTCGTGTAATTTAGCTTTAATTTCATTTAACGATTTCTTACCGAAGTTTCTAAATTCGAGCATTTTTCGCTCTGGGATAGAAACAAGTTCAGCAATAGTGTCGATATTTGCACCGCTTAAGCAATTGGTTGATCTTACCGACAATTCAATTTCATCAATGCGGAGCGCGAGCTTTTCCATTAACTCATCATCATCGCTTTGCGAATCTCCCGAACCTTCATCAAAAGATAATGGGATCGATTTAATCTTGTTAAACACTTCAAAGTGTTTTTGACCAATTTGAGCTGCGAAACTAATCGCTTCAGTAGGAGATAAACGACCATCTGTGCTCACTTCAATAATCAAGCGATCAAAGTCGGTGTCTTGCCCTACACGGGTATTCTCGACATAGTAGTTAACAAGTCTAACCGGAGAATAGATTGCGTCGATTAAAATTTCGTCTGATGTCTTGTCTCGAACTACGTGTCTTTCAGATGGAACATATCCTCTTCCGAATGCAATTCTTAAATCGATTTGCTTCTTCATCGGTCTAGTTACATAGAATAAATGTAAATCAGGGTTAACAACATCGAAGTTACCTTCTTTAATGATATCACCGAGAGTTACGTTATACTGACCTTTCTGCTTATCGATCATATCTTGCGTAATGTCAATTTTAGCAGTATGAATACGTGTATCGCGCGAATAAGGATCGTCTTGTGTAGGTAGCTTTCTGAGAAGAGCCCCTTTTAAATTCAAGACGATATTAGTCATATCTTCTACGATTCCATCTACCGCCATAAATTCGTGAGGAACACCCTCAATACGAACTGAAATGATCGCAGGCGCTTCCATAGAAGAAAGCAACATACGGCGTAAAGAGTTTCCAACGGTATGACCAAAACCTTTTTCAAAAGGCTCTGCCACAAAACGGCCGAAAGTGGGACTCGCCGTTTCACTCACGAGAACGATTTTTTGTGGCATTTCAAACTTGCCATACTTAACTGTCATGAATTTGGCTCCTCGAACTTGGCTAAATTATTCCGTAATTTCCTTAAACGCGACGCTTTTTACGTGCGCGGCATCCATTGTGCCTTACTGGGGTTACATCACGAATAGCCGTGATTTGTAAACCGGCGCTTTGAAGGCCTCTTACCGCCGACTCGCGTCCTGCGCCCGGACCCTTCAAATTAACTTCAACTTCACGCATACCGAGGGCAACAGCGGCTTTACCGCAATCTTGTGCCGCAACGGTTGCTGCAAACGCAGATGACTTACGCGAACCCGAGAAATTTACTTTACCGGCGCTTGCCCAGGTAATTACTCTTCCTTGAGGGTCGCAGATCGATACGATTGTGTTGTTAAAGCTAGCTTTAACGTTTACAATACCAACAGGTACGTTCTGGTGGATTTTCTTCTTAACTTTTGCTGTCTTCTTTGCTGGAACAGGTTGCTTGGACAAAGTCTTATCTCCTTAAATTTTCTACTAGACTACGCTTTCTTATTCGCGACAGTCTTACGTTTACCTTTACGTGTTCTAGAGTTAGTACGGGTTCTCTGACCTCTAGCTGGTAGTCCTAAACGGTGTCTAGATCCACGATAGGAGTGAATACCGATCAAACGTTTAATATTGTTTTGAATCTGTCTTCTTAAGTCCCCTTCCACAACAAATTTGGATTGAAGCAGGGTGTTAATTTTCGCGATTTCATCTTGAGTCAATGTGTTAGCGCGTCTGTTGCGGTCTAAAGAAAGGTCTTCACAGATCTTAGTAGCAAGCGTCGGGCCGATACCAAAGATGTAGCGCAAAGACACTTCTAAACGTTTATTTTCCGGTATATCTATACCGATAACTCTAGGCATTTAAATCTCCATCAATATTGAGAAGTACTGAATACTTTAACATACTGTAATTTTACACTGCAATTATCTTCCGCGCATCTTCACTTTCTTCATGAAGCCATCGTAGCGCTTCATTAGGAGATGCGACTCCACTTGTTTCATCGTATCTAAGACCACCCCTACTAGAATGAGGAGTGCAGTCCCCCCAAAGAAGTAGCTGATCGTCTGCGGGATCGCTAAGAATCGACCTATAATAGTCGGTAAAATCGCGATTAAAGCCAGGCAAATGGCCCCTAGCAGCGTGATACGATTCATTGCCTGCTCAAGGTAATCTTGAGTGGGGCGTCCTTGACGAATCCCAGGTATAAAAGCGCCATTTTTCTTCATATCGGAGGCGATCTGCTCAGGTCTAAACTGAGTCGCAGTCCAGAAGTATGTAAAGAAAATTATTAACGCTACATACAAAACCATATAAAAAGGCGAACCGGGCGAGAGCCATTGAGCCACATCACCTAGGAAATTCCCCCGGCCAATAAATTGGGCCAATGTCGCAGGGAACATAAGCAAAGATGAGGCAAAAATGACAGGAATCACCCCGGCATAGTTAATTTTTAGAGGAATATAGGAGTTACCCCCTTGTACCTCACGGCTTCCAACCATTCTACGTGCATATTGCAACGGAATTCGTCTATGGCCCTGTATTATGAGGATGGTCGCCATCGTAACGGAGACAAAAACACCCAAAATAACAAGAACAGAGGCGAAGTTCATTTGACCGGCAGCTTGCGAGTCTAAATTAAGCTGCTGAATGATCATTCCTATCGCAGTAGGCAAGGAAGAGACGATACCGATCGTAATGATCAAGCTCATCCCATTTCCAATCCCTCTTTCAGTAATCTGCTCACCTATCCACATCAAGAACATAGTACCTGTGGTCATAGTCGTGATGAAAATCATGAAATAGAGCCAAGGCGTACCAAATAAGGTAATATCAAGAAGCTCAGGTGCAATAATACCTGGTCTTGCCATGTTCATCTGAATCGCATACTTTGCATAGAGAGTCGATTGTAAGATCGAAAGACCGATCGTCAAATATCTTGTATAACGATTTATCTTTCGTCTACCCTGTTCAGGGTTTTCACGAATCTCTCTTTGTAATTCAGGCCATAACGCCATTACAAGCTGCATAATGATGGATCCCGAGATATAGGGAATCACACCAAGCGCTATAACAGTCATTTGCGAAAAGGCACCGCCAGAAAATATATCCACTAATTGGAATAAGTTCTGACCCCCACCTGTCATGTGCTTAAAGTAGCTTAAAGCGATCTCACCATTGATTCCCGGAACGGGGATAAAACCCCCAATCCGGCAAATGATAAGCATTAAAACAGTAAATAGAATCTTCTGTTTAAGTTCTGGTATCTGAAATACTTTTTGTAGACTTTCCAGCATGCTTATAATCCTATATCGTTTCTCGAGGTCAAAAAGAATGTCAGGTGTTTATGGCAAGTCACGTGTAATTAATTTTCTCTGATCGAGCTAATCTTGTAGGCGATTTTTTTCGCATCAAGCTTTTCTTTCGCTGTTTCAGAAATATCGTCGAGTTCAATTGTAACTTTCTTTGATAACTCGCCATGACCTAATAGCTTCACGCCATAGGTAGGTCCAGATAAAAGACCTTTCATAACGAGGGCTTCGAGATCTACGGTTTCACCGTCTTCGAAAGCATCGTTAATTTGCTTTAAGTTTACGACGTCATAAGGACGACGAAATCTTGCGTTCGAGAAACCTCTGCTAGGAAGTTTCATAAACAAACGCATTTGACCGCCTTCATAACCCCATCTACGCTTATAGCCGGAACGAGATCCCGCACCCTTTTCACCGCGACCGCAAGTTTTTCCGAGACCGGAACCTACTCCACGACCCACACGTTTACGAGTTTTTCTTACACGATGAGTGTCTTTGAGTTGATTTAATGATGTCATGAAATGCCTCTCATCTCTTTAATCGATTCGATAGATTGAAGACTGTTAAGGGCTTCAAAAGTCGCTTTCACGAGATTGATAGGATTCGATCCACGAATACTTTTTGCCATTACGTCTTTAATGCCTGCGAGTTCAAGAACAGCACGGACTTGCGAACCAGCAATAACGCCTGAACCTTCAGGAGCTGGTTTTAACAATAAAGATGCGCCGTCCCAGTTTACATGAACTTCGTGAGGAATCGTTGTCCCTTTCATCGGGAACGCTTTCATATTTTTACGAGCAAGTTCTCCACCTTTGCGAATTGCATCGGTAAGTTCGTTCGCTTTCGCAAATCCATATCCCACTTGACCACGACCGTTACCGGCTAGAATCAATGCGGAAAAGCTAAATTTACGGCCCCCTTTTACTACTTTCGAGCAACGGTTAACGTAAAGTACTTTTTCGGTGATATCGCTATTTGCTTTTTCTCTTTTATTATCACTATGCTTCGCCATGAAAATCCGATTCCTTTTTAAAACTTAAGACCTTCGGCTCGTGCCGCGTCTGCGATCGAAGCCAAGATGCCGTGGTATTTAAATGGACCTCGGTCAAAGGCAACTTCATCAATATTTTTCGACTTAGCGATCTTTGCAATTTCTTGCCCGATCTTTTCAGCCGATTTCTTATTTTTCTTAGCAAATTCAGAACCTTTGAACTGTTTCGAGAAGGTTCCGACCATGCCAATCGTTACACCTGTTTCGTCATCAATGAGCTGAGCCGAAATATGGTTGTTGCTCTTGTGAACAGATAAACGTGGCTTCGTGCTAGAGCCTTGGCAACGTTTTCTGATGCGAAAAGCTCTATTTTGTCTTAGCTTATTTAATTTTTTAGTCTGGTTTAGCATCTCAAAAACCCTTACTTACTTTTTGCGGCTGCTTTACCCGCTTTCTTACGTACATATTCGTCTTTATAGCGGATACCTTTACCTTGATAAGGCTCAGGCGGCTTAATCGCTCTCACCGATGCCGCAAATAAACCAACTTTCTGGTTATCGGCTCCGGTGACTAAAATTTTTGTGTTCGCTTCAATCGAAACTTGAATCCCTTCAGGTATCGGAAGACGGGTAGGATGTGAATTACCCACTTGAAGATCGATCTCTTTGCCTTGTACAGAAGCTCTGTAACCGACGCCGATCATTTCAAGGCGCTTTTCGAATCCTTTCGTTACACCAAGAATCATGTTATTGATGAGTGCTCTCATCAAACCATGGAATTTGCTGATACCGGAAATCGAAGCGTCAGCTACCACCTCAAGGTGGTCGCCTTCAATTTTAATATCGATTCCAGGATAGAGTTTCAAAGTAAGGGTCGATTTAGGACCCTTTACAGAAACTTCCGACCCGTTCTTTTTAATTTCTACACCCTTCGGGATTTGAATAATTGCTTTTCCAACGCGTGACATGCTTTTCGTCTCCTACCTATTACCAGACCATGCACAATAGTTCGCCACCGATCTTACGACGTTTGCATTCAGAACCGGCAAGAAGCCCTTCTGATGTCGAAAGAATCGAAAGCCCTAGCCCACCAAAAAAGTGTGGAATTTCTTCACTACCTACATAGCGGCGAAGTCCCGGCTTGGAATAACGTTTCAACCCTTTAATCACCGATTGGCGAGCAGGGGTATATTTAAGGAACATTCTTACTGTTCCGCGCGAAGGCGAATCTTTCTTCACTACAACGTTTTCTATGAAACCTTGTTCTTTTAATATATTCGCCATACTCTCTTTCAGACGGCTCCATTCGACATCAACATAGCGATGTTGCGCTTTCGATGCGTTACGGACTCTCGTCAGGAAATCGGATATTTGATCGCTTACTGCCATACATCAATCTCCTATGCTGCTACCGCGATCGGTAAATTTTTAAATGGAAGACCCAATTGTCTCAACAATTCTATGCATTCTTCGTCGTTTACTGCTGTAGTTACGAAGGTCATATTCATACCTTGGGTTTTCTTGACTTCATCAAGATTTATTTCAGGGAATACCTGTTGGTCGTCGATACCGAGCGTATAGTTACCTCGTCCATCGCCTTTAGTGGGGAATCCTCTAAAGTCGTGAATACGAGGAGATACGATCGTAAAGAAACGATCAGCAAACTCATACATTCTCTTACCACGAAGTGTCACTTTGACACCGATCGCTTGACCTTCACGTAGTTTGAAGTTCGAAATCGCCTTTTTCGCTTTAGTAATAATCGGCTTTTGACCGGAAATTACTGCGAGTTCGTTTACGCAAGCTTGAATAAGGTTTTTGTCTTTCGAAGCTTCAGCGATCCCCATATTGATAACGATCTTTTTCAAGACCGGAATGTTCATGGGATTCTGGTAATTGAACTTCTTTTGAAGTTCTTGTTTTACCTGATCTTTATATCGTTTCTTTAATCTGGACATTGGATATAACTCTTACTATTTTTTACTTACGTAATTTTCTGTGCGAAATTTGCTTTCCGTCTTTTTCATAGACGAGCTCTCTTGCGCCTTTCTTATCAACTTTTGTCTTAAGCTTTACAGGAGCGCCATCAACAGAAAGTTTCACATTGGAAATGTGGATCGATCTCTCGATTGCTACAATCCCACCCTTCTGTTCACGAGTAGGTTTCACGTGTCGTTTACGAAGATTTACGCCTTGTACAACAACTCTTTCACCCATTATACGCAAAACTTTACCGCTCTGCCCTTTTGAGTTGCCGCTCATGACATAAACGGTATCTTCTTTACGAATTCTATGTTTTACTGCATTTGACATCGTTTACTTCCTCATCGCCTCTTAGATGACCTCTTCAGCCATCGAGCAAATTTTAACATAACCTTTCTGTCTCACTTCTTGTGCGACAGGGCCAAAAATACGGGTACCACGTGGGTTGTCTTTATCATCGAGAATAACGCATGCGTTATCATCGAATCCGATTTTTGAACCGTCTTTTCTGCGAATTTGTGATTTGCTTCGCACAATTACAGCGGTTACAACTTCTTTCTTTTTAACTTGACCTTCTGGGTCAGCTTCTCTAACTGAACAGATAATTTTATCACCTGTTCTGGCGTAGCGACGGCGAGAACCACCTAACACTTTAACGCATTTAACTTTCTTAGCACCGGTGTTGTCGGCTACTTCGAGTATTGCTTCTTGTTGGATCATGATTCTTTATCCTTTCTTAGGCCACCACGCGCCATCTTTTCAACTTCGAGAGGGGTCTTGTTTCGATAATGGTTACTTCGTCGCCAATATTAAGTGGCTTTGAAGCGTTATCGTAGTGAGCATAAAACTTCTTAAAGCGAGTTACCACTTTATGATAGCGAGGATGCTTCATAGTTCTGGCGCAACGAACAATAACTGTTTTATCCATCTTGTTCGAAACAACCACACCCTTTTTAACTTTACGTTGGGTTTTGATAACTTCTTCCATTATTTAGCCTCACGATTTTTCTTGCCGCTAGCTTTCTGTGATAACACGGTAAGAATGCGCGCAATATCTTTACGCATATTTCTTAGCTCATGCGGCTTATCAATTTTTTTCTCTTTTTGCCTTTTGTTCAGCAGCATAAATTTATCGCGCCGCTTATCATTCAGTAAGGCGTTGAGCTCATCGACTGTTTGATCTCTAAAATCAGATGCTTTAGTCATACTATCTCTTAAACTTGTTCCTGCCGTTTTACGAAACGTGTTGCAACGCCTAACTTGGCAGCAGCTCTTCTGAGAGCGCTTTGTGCAACATCTTCGGGTACATTTGCTACTTCAAAAAGGATTTTGCCGGGTCTAACCACTGCTACCCAGTGATCCACAGCGCCTTTCCCTTTACCCATACGCACTTCTGCAGGCTTCTTCGTAACCGGTTTGTCCGGGAATACTCGGATCCAAACTTTACCGCGTCTTTGGAAGAAACGGTTAATTGCAACCCTGCAAGCTTCTAATTGTTGGTTGGTAACCCAGCCTCTTTCCAAGACTTGAATTCCATATTCACCAAAATTCACAAAATTTCCGCCTTTACTGATACCAGAAAAGCTTCCCTTTTGCATTTTTCTATGTTTAGTTCTTTTGGGCATCAGAGCCATAGGTTACGCAGCCTCCTTCTTCAAAGGTGCTACTTCGCCTTTGTAAATCCAAACTTTTACACCAATCGAACCGTAGGTTGTTTCCGCACGGCCAGTAGCGTAGTCGATATCTGCTCTTAATGTATGAAGAGGAGTCGATCCTTCTTTATACCATTCAGTTCTTGCAATCTCTGCACCGCCTAAACGACCAGAAACTTGAACTTTAACACCCAATGCGCCCGCTTCCATCGATGATTGAATTGCTTTCTTCATTGCTCTTCTAAACGGAATACGTCTTTCGAGTTGCTTTGCAATGCCGTCAGCTACAATTTTTGCATCGAGATCAGGTCGCTTAATTTCTTCAACTTCAATCCATACTTCTTTGCCGGTCAATTTCGAAAGTTCAGTACGAAGTTGTTCGATGTCTGAACCTTTTTTACCGATAACAAGACCGGGACGAGCTGTAACGATCGTGATTTCAATTTTATCGCTCATACGTTTAATAACGATATGAGAAGTGCCTTGGCAAATTGGTTTTTGCAACAAGACGTTTCTTAACATATGGTCTTCGATAAGAAGTGAGCCGAACTCTTTCTTATTAGCGAACCACTTTGACTTCCATTTACGGTTTAAAATGAGCCGTAAACCTACTGGATTTGCTTTTTGTCCCATTCGTCCTACTCCTTATTCCTCGCCGACCACGATAGTGAAATGGCTCGTTCTCTTCATAATTGGGTGGCTTCCGCCTTTGTTCTTAGGCTTCGAGCGCTTAAAAACAGGACCTGCATCAATGAAGACTTCTCTTACAAACATCTTCTCACGACGCATATTGTGAACAGTTTCACCATTTGCAATGGCCGAATCAAGAGTTCTCCCGAGGATACGTCCTGCCTTCAACTGGCACACGAGTAGCTGTTCTTTTGCTCTTGCAATGGGTAGACCTCTGATCAACCCTGCAGCAAGTCTCGCCTTTCTCGGTGAGATTCTAATAAATTTGGTTATGGCTTTAGCAGTATTCATGTTAACTTATAACCTTATGTACCCGGGGTTGTTGATACAGCTTTCTTAATCGGGTGACCTTTGAACGTACGTGTCGGAGAAAATTCCCCCAAACGGTGTCCAATCATGTTTTCAGTCACGTAAACGGAAAGAAACTTTCTACCGTTATGCACATCAAATGTGTTTCCGATCATTTCAGGTGTAATCATCGAACGGCGCGACCATGTCTTGATCGGCTTCTTAATAGATTCACCGTTCATCTTTTTAACTTTCTTTTCTAAATGATGATCGACGAATGGACCTTTTTTTAACGATCTAGCCATGGTTATTTCTTCCTACGATCTTTAACAATAAACTTGTTCGATTTCTTGAGAGAACGGGTTCTCAAACCTCTGGTGTATAAAGACCATGGTGTTTGAGGAATATTCCCTTTATGCTTACCTTCACCGCCCCCGTGTGGGTGGTCAACAGGGTTCATAGCCGTACCGCGAACAGTAGGACGGACCCCTTTCCAGCGCATTCTTCCTGCTTTACCTTCCACGCGGAGGTTATGCTCAGGATTAGATACCATGCCGAAAGTTGCTCTGCAGTTTTCGTTAACCATTCTCATTTCGCCAGATGGCATTCTTAAAGTGGCATAACCACCTGATCTCGCCATTAACTGTGCACTAATTCCTGCTGAACGGATTAATTTAGCTCCTTTACCAGGAATCATTTCTACACATGATACAGTCGAACCGATTGGCATTGACTTTAAGCGCATGCAGTTTCCGACGGAAAAGTTCGCGTCGTCACCTGTCATTACTTTGTCGCCTTTCTTTAAGCCTTGTACGGCTAAAACGTAACGCTTTTCACCATCCGCATAATTTAAGAGGGCGATATAAGCAGAACGGTTCGGATCGTATTGGATAGAATCAACAACCGCTGTAATACCTTCTTTATCTCTTTTGAAATCGATAAGACGGTAATGACGCTTATGGCCTCCACCTTTGTGACGGCAAGTGATATGACCCGCATTATTGCGGCCATTCGTTCTTGTCTTTTTCGCAAGTAAGGCCTTGTGAGGCTTTACGACAGCGCTAGACTCTTCATCACGTCTTGTGAGAAGTTCGTTCTTTGGAAGAACGAGCTGTCTAGTACCAGGAGTGATCGGACGAAATTTCTTTAACATAATCGATATCTCCTATGCGCTCTCAATTGTGTCGCCTTCTGAGAGGGTCACAACGGCTTTTTTAAATCCAGTTGTGTATCCAACTCTACCTCGAACGCGGCGCATTTTCGGTTTAACGTTGATCGTATTTACTTTCGTCACCTTGACATTCGGATAGATTTCCTCAAGGGCCGCTTTAATATCCGTCTTTGTCGCTTTAGGAGCAACATCGAATACATATTTCGGAAGTTTAAATTTGGAAACCGACTTGTTGCTAGATGCATTCTTGAGATTTTCAAGAACGACCGCTTTTTCGGTGACCCTTAATTGTCTGATGATTTCGTAGGGGTTCTTATTTGACATAATTCGTTCCTATTTCAGCTCAACCATTCGGTTAATTCTTTGAGAGCCCCTTCTGATACAACCAGATTACGAGCTTTTAAAATGCCTAAGCCAGAAAGATTGGTAGCAAGCGAGAAGCATGCGCCCGGAATATTTCTAATGCTTTTAACAAAATTTTCGTGATTTTCCGATGGTTCGGAGAAACGGTGTTTAAAATCTTCAACTTCGATTTCGCCCCAAGTACCTTCACCAACAAACAAGGTATTCTTATTTAATTTGAGTGCTTTCAAGAAGTCGACGACCGCTTTAGTTTTTGGTTCTTTCATTGCAGTATCGTCTACAACAACGATATTACCTTCACGGATCTTTTCAGCGATAAGAGCGCGGATTGCGGCTTTCTTTTCTTTCTTATTGATCTTTACGTGTTGGTCTTCTTTATGACGAGGTGCATGAACTCTACCGCCGCCTCTATATTGAGGGGAAACTAGAGAACCTTGACGAGCTCTACCGCCACCTTTTTGGGGGTGGGGTTTCTTTGTAGTATGAACAACTTCGCTACGAGTTTTCGTATGTGCATTCCATTGACGTAGATTGTTACGGATTGCAACGATGTAATCTTTTACGAGCTGTGAATTCACTTCAGCTTCAACTAGCCATGGTTCAACTGAAACATTGCCTAGCTCTTTGCCGGTGAGATTATATTTTTTTAAATTGGTCACTTGTAACAACTCCCTTACTTCTTCTTATGCTTTTTTGCATCTTGAGTCCGCTTTTTCTCAGCGGCTTTGAGGGTTACAAGGCCCCCTTTTGGACCTGGGACGGCCCCTTCAACAACAATTAAATTGTCAGCGACATCATTAACGATCACTTTCAAGTTTTGAATTGTTTTCTTTTCAAAACCCATATGACCTGCTGCTTTACCAAGCGGAAGTACGCGACCAGGGCTCGATCTCATACCACGCGAACCCGCATGACGATGGAAACCGGAACCGTGGGAAGCAGGACCCCCTGCGTAATGGTGACGTTTCATTACCCCTTGATATCCTTTACCTTTGGACATCGCAGTAGCGTCTACGTATTGAACTTCTTTAAATGCATCAACCGTAACTTGTTGACCTACTTCATAACCATCAACGGAGTCTATACGTGATTCTTGTTGGTGTCTTACTGGTGCAACGTTACTTTTCTTTAATCCGCCAGCAACTGGCTTTCCAAGACGTCTTGTTACAGTTCTAGGATCTTTGGCTTTAACTTCGTCAAACCCGAGCTTGAGAGCGGTGTACCCATCTTTTTCAACAGTCTTGACTTGCGTTACAATGTTGGGCAGAACTTCAATTACGGTGCATGCGACTGAGTTGCCTTTGTCATCAAAAAGCTGGATCATGCCCCGCTTTTTTCCCATCAAATTCAGCGCCATATTCATTCCTCTTTCTTAGGATCAATGCCCTGAGAGATTAATCTAATTGTGTAATTTTAAGCAATCTTTAGAAGGCTATTCGCCAACTAAAACTGATTTATTTCTTATCTTTGATGACCGAGTACACGCGCAGCCTGTTTCAATCATGAAATTTAAGTAAGCAAAGAATACCAGAGAGCTCTCTTTTCTCTCAACGGATATCTTTCTTTTTAAGCTTATGTATTTTAAGGACTCTGGATTCGGTGATAGGCTCTTCAAGCGAAAGCCCTTTTAGATCTGTCTGAGGGGTTTTTCCTGCATCTGAAATAATTTTTTTAACGGTCACACCCGAGCTATATATATATCTTCCAGGCGAAGAAACTTCCCCCTTTAAATCAATGATGATTAAGGGATCTGAAGTCCAATGAGAAAAAGGGTCAACATTTGAAGATGAACGAGAAATAAAAGAAAAACTTGATAAAAGAAAAAGGGCTCCCACGAAGAGAGCCACTATTACCCATTCATGGGCGTAAAGCGATTTTGCATTAAAGTTGAAGGCAGGGCCTTCAACTTTAAATAAATTACGCAGCTGGAGCCGCAACTGGTTTTGCTTGTGCAACATAATTTGCTTGGTATTTCGCTTGATATCCTTCGTATGCACTCTTAACAAGGCTTAAGGAGTTACCCACTAAAGCAACTGAAATTACACCTAAAAGAAGCGCGCCAAAGAGACCGCCTAACGCGAATGCCGCTACGATCGAAGTAACTGCCGCTACCACTTTAAATACGGTGCTTGAACTTCCTACAAACGACTTATTCACTTTAAACGAAGCAATTTCTTTTTTCGCTGTGTGTTTTTCAACTTTTTTAGTAACGTACTTGTCAAACTCAGCTTGAACTTGAAGCGCTTTGATATTCTTTTCAGTTAATGCCGGTTGTTCATCAGCCACGTTCTTTGCAATAACAACATCATCAATTGTTAAACCTTTCTTGTTCCAGAAAGCGAGTTTTTCATCCGCTTTAGCAGCAACTGGATTTTCGGTTGTAATTGTTTGTGTATTGTCAACAAGGCTCAATGCCGCAAAAGGAAGGTATACAACGCTTGCGAGCGTGTCGATGCTAACATTTTTATTTAACCACTCACCTGCAACACCCATTTTACCAATAAGATTCGAGAATATTTCGAGAGAAAGAATCTTTAATTGATCCAATGCTTTAAGGAATGCAAGGGAACGAAGAGCCGCCAAGAATGCTTGAGCTGCCACTTTAATGTTATTATCTTTCTTATACTCACCACCTAGGAAGTATTTTACTGAACTAGTAATTTCTGCAGCGTCAATATAGGTAACAACAGCACCGGATGTTTTACCGAGATCAGGATTGTCAATAACGTTTAATTGAACGAGTCCTTTCGTAACTTTCGCAAGGTCTTTCACAGATTTAGTTGTATCTAGCACAATGCCGGATGTAGCAAGAGCATTAGCTGATTTTTCACGAATAGCTTCGAGTACCATTATTTACCTCTTTATTTTGCGTTTCAACTTATCGTACGACTAGGGCTTTATGCGCAAAACTTGTAATTCCAAATGTTGCTGCTAAAGCGTAAAACGGTACGATTAAACCCATAGGAGAATAACCTACTAAAACCAAGGATGCAACAAAAATTTGGGTTATAGCATTAGATAAATTTAGAATTGCTTGTCGTTTTATAATTTTATTTGACTCATCGTCAGTCAAAATTAAAAGAGAATCTATAATCCAAGGAATATAGGCTGCTATGTAGGCTAGAGCTACAAAGGAAATTAAAGCATTTTGTTCAATTCCCCACTTCGTAAGATCAACAACTCCGAGCATAGACATGTAAAGAGTTGTACCCGCCACATCAGCTCCAACTAACATAAGGGAACCGCAACTTCCATATGCCGTTTCTTCAGACAAAAAACTTTTTTTAAATATTCCGTAAAGTCCAATCGGCATGCGGGCTACGCTTACGCTATATCCTATAACCCTTGGAGAAAATGGAGAAATCAGCATAGATGCTCTTTAGGAAGTCCTCGCATAAGATCTCCTGCCTTCATCCTTTTTTTGCCTTCAAGTTGTACATCCAAAAATTCAATAGACCCTTCCCTACAGGCATAGACCCATCTTTTACCGTATTCGAGTAAGTCGCCTGCATTTCCATTTAAATCAGAAACTTTTGCCTGAAAAACGCGGAGACGCTTTTGCTCTCCTTTTACGGTTATATGCATCCAAGCGCCCGGTTCGGGATTGACACCGCGGATAAGATCATGTATTTGCGTGCCCGTTTCATGAAAAGAAATTTCACACTCTTCTAGCTCAACTTTTGGCGCAAAAGTAACGAGACTTTCGTCTTGAACAGCTCCTCTAAATGTGCCTTCCGTAAGCACTTCTAGAAGCGCTTTTGCTCCCAGATCCATTATTTTTAATTCTAATTCACCAAAAGTAATCTCAGGTTCGATTTCTATTTGTTTTTGAAGTATTACATCGCCTGCATCCATTTTTTTTACCAGATGCATGATGGAAACGCCTGTTACTTTTTCACCTTCAATAATGGCTCTTTGAATAGGAGCCGCTCCCCTAAACTTAGGAAGCAATGAAGTGTGAACATTAATACAGCCTTTCTTCGGCATATCAAGCACGTGTTGTTTGAGTATTTCGCCATAGGCGACCACCACAAACAAATCCGCATCAAATGACTCTAAAGTGGGTGCGAAAGTGGGATCTGAAACTTTTAAAGGCTGAAAAATGGGAATTTCCGGATGATATTCAGAAATATACTTTTTAATGGGAGTCATCTCAAGATGAAGATGACGTCCTTTTGGTTTATCGGGCTTACTGATAACAGCTTTAATGTCATGCCCGGCTTCGATTAACTTTTCCAGGATGTAGGCAGAAAAAGTTGGGGTTCCAAAGAAAACAATTCGCATGTTTTCCTACTTAAGGGAAATGGATTCAGGCTCGCCTTCTTCTACTTGCTCTTCCTCACCTTGACTTGAGTCGAGCGTCATAAGTCCTCTTTTCGATTTTTTGCAAAATTCGATGAAATGAAGAACTTCGGGAAAAGCTTCCACCTCTTTTTCCATTCTTGCAATGGCTTCTTGCAAGGTAAGAGTGCTTCTATAGACTAATTTATAACATTGGCTAATGGCTTTTCTTGTAGCAAGAGTAAACTTATTTCTTTTGAGACCTACAATATTGATACCGCCAAACTTATAAGGAATACCGCCTCCAATAGTGTAAGGAGGAATATCGTGAGTGACTCGACTCATTCCACCCACCATTGCATGCGTTCCTACGCGAACAAATTGATGAATAGGAGTAAAACCCCCAATAACCGCCTTATCTCCCACAGTGACATGCCCGGCTAAAGTGGCGTTATTGCTCATAATCACATAGTTTCCTACTTCGCAGTTATGCGCTATGTGGCAGTAGGCCATGATTAAGCAATAATCTCCTACAATCACTTCCGTGTTTTCGCCACACGAAGAATGGATTGTCACAAATTCTCTAATTTCGCAATTTTTGCCGATTTTTACGTACGTGTTTTCGCCACGATATTTGAGATCTTGTGTTTTAAGACCGATACAGGCGAAGGGATAAATAGTTGTATTTTCTCCAATCGTGGTGTATCCATCGATTAGCGCGTGAGCCTTAATCGTTACGCCCTGATGCAGGACAACATTTTTACGGATAATTGCATAGGGTTCAATGGTTACATTACCGTGAAGTGTGGCGCCTTCTTCCACAATGGCGGTTGGATGAATGTTATTGCTCATGATCGGCTTCTTATTAAGTATTATATTTGCGCTTTGTCAACAAGGGCAAAGCCGATCTCGGCTTCAACCGCCACTTTATCACCGACACTTGCAACTGCCTTTACCCTTCCCCCCTTAGAGGAGAAGTGAATTCCTTCACACTTTAAAATTAAAACATCTCCCGGCTTAACGGGATTTCTAAATTTTGCCTGTGTAACGTTTAGCAGTACCGCTAATCGGTCTTTTTGACCTTTAAAATATACCAAGACTGCTCCCACTTGAGCAAGAGATTCTAATATTAGTACGCCCGGCATCAAAGGTTGATCAGGAAAGTGCCCCTGAAAGAAAGACTCGTTAATTGTAATATTTTTTTGACCTATGATCGTTCCTTGATCCAGATCGAGATTAATGATTCGATCTACCAAAAGAAAAGGATATCGGTGGGGAATGATCTTCATGATCTCTTTGACATCGAATTTAGTTTGATCACTGGGAAACATAGAAACTCTCCTCAAGTATTGGCACGGGCAAGAGCCTTCGCCATCTGATAGTTAGAACTGTGTCCGGAACGAATGGATATGATATGGGCATGGAAGTTAAAACCTACCAATTTCATGTCTCCAATCATATCAAGAATTTTATGACGGACCATTTCGTTGTTAAAGAAAAGACCATTTTTACTCAAAATAACATCTTCTTTAATAACGACGGCATTATCGAGGCTTGCCCCTTTAATCAATCCCTTATCAAGGAGATGAGAAATCTCTTCGTAAAGGCAAAAGGTTCTACAAGGAGCAATTTCCCTTTTAAAAGATTCCGGATTTACCTCTACGCTATAAAATTGTGCTCGCAACAACTTGGTGTCGGGATAATTTAATGTATAACTAAATTTTAAACCTTCATGAGGAAGAGCGATGACTTGAATGTCATTGTCTGCAAAATAAATGGGCGTATTAATCTTAACGATAGATGTAAAAGAATTCTGTTCTTCTAGACCCACTTTTTCAATCATATCAACAAAAATATCCGAACTTCCATTTCCAACAGGCGGCTCGATATTATCTAATTCAACAATCAAATTATCGATTTCGAAAGCGTGAATAGCGGCTAACACATGCTCTACAGTATGAATTTTTACATTGTTCGATCCGATTGTGGTATGACGAAGCGTGTCGATTACATAATCGATTGTGGCGGGAATGATGGGTTGTGAAAGAATATCGGTGCGTTTAAAAACGATTCCGGTTCCCACGGGAGCCGGACAAAAACGCATATGAACATCTTTACCGGTATGGATTCCGATGCCTGCAAAACTTACGGGTTCTTTGAGTGTTTTCTGTTTCCTTTGCAAGCCATTCCTTAAATCTTAAATGACTGCATATTAATGCATTTTAAGTTTTCGGCGCAACAAAGAAAGGCCTATGAAACCCAGACAAAATCCAATTAAAAGTTGATCTCCCGTCTGAGTATAAAGCGTTTGGTAACTATAAAGAGGAATTTTGACATATAAAGCTTCCCTCTCCCACTCCCCTTTAATTTCGCCAATTGTACGACCCAAACTATCGATTGCACAAGTTACGCCTGTATTGCAGGCTCGAAGAAGCGGATACCCTCCTTCGACCGATCTCAATCGGGCATGATCCCTATGCTGTTCAGGAAGTAAAGAATTGGGGTACCAAACATCCGAGGTAAGGTTCACCAAAAACCGGGCCCCTTTAAGTCTATTTTCCCGCATCAGATTGGCGTAAGTCTCTTCGTAACAGATAGATAATCCAAAGGGAGCGACCTTACCCTCAAAAACTTTAGCCTCTTCCCCACATTTAAACGAGCCGCAGATACCGTAGCTTTTTGCGAGGTCTCGACAAAACTTGAAAGGAATATATTCGCCCATGGGAACTAGCACTCGCTTATCATATCTGCGTTCTTTCCCCGGTTTATAAGGCTCAAATAAAAAGGCAGAAGAAAAATGATCCAGCTCCTTATCTTGGTTATATTCAGCATCTTCTAAACCCGCAATCACATCGCTTCCAAAGTGATTTGAGATAGTCTGAATGATGTCCGCGTTCGATACCCACTTCACTCCCTCTTTTTCCTCTTGATAGGGAAAGTTAAAAACCACCTTATCGGACAAGTTTTCATGAAATAATTTTTTTATGGTTTCCGCTTCAAAAACCGGTGTGTAGGTCCCGAAGGGAACTACATATTCGGGCAGAACGATTAGGTCTATGTCTTTACCTTGATGAGGTTTTAAAGAATTTAATATTGACTTCCACTCTTCAACAACAAATTTTCTGTATTCGGAGAAATCCTTAAAAACTAGTGTTTCTTCTATGGGAAAGGCTGTTTGTACTAGCAATGCCTTTAATTCAGTCTGTGGCAACGCATTTCTTTGCTGATCATGATTTTTTAACTGCCAAAGTCCAAATAAAAGCGGAATGGCTGCGATTGTAAAATATAATTTCCAAGATTTGAAATAATAAGCTCTGAGAAGAAGTAAATTTGAAAGATATACCCAAAAACTCAATCCATATACCCCTAAGAGAGAAGAAAATTGCATTAAATATATATTTCCTGAGGGGGCAATCCCTATTGGATTCCATGAAAATCCCGACAAGATAAATAATCGTCCCCATTCTAGAAGTGTCGCAAATGAGGCAATCGCTAAAATTTTAAGTTTAGATTTTAAATTATCCAAAGTCACAAAAGTGGTTACCCACCCAAAAGTAAGCCCTATTCCAAATGAAAGCAGGATCCATAGAGCATAAATATATAAATAAGGGTGAGAAATGAACCAATATAGTTGAATGAGTTGGATGCCCATCATATAGAATGTCGCAAGCCAAAATCTTTTTTTAGGCGTGACGCCTAGAGTTATCCCCCAAAATAAGGAAAGACCCAAAGAATAGGTTAACACTCCAAGAATAGTGGAGTAAACAGGCTGTCCCAAAGCGACAATTACAAAGGAAAGAGCTAGAATCCCATAAAACATGAAATAAGCTTATGGGAATTAAAATAAAAAATCCACCTGCAACGCAGGTGGATTTTGTTTAGGAGGATTAATCAATAAATTGATTAAGCAGCAGCTGCAGCAGAAGCCTTAGGCTTATGAAGAGCGACAGCAGCAAGGGCTGTAGCTAAAGCAATAGTGCCGGTTACAGCAGGGAATACGTATCCTGGGATGACTAAGCCTGTTTTAGCAACTAAAGCGGCTAAAAAGCTTGTCAATGGAGCTGCGAAAGCAGCAACAGCAGGGATAAATAAAACGGATAAAGCAAAAGCAGTTACTGCCGCTGCAATCGCGGATAAAACTACTAAAACAGTAACTGAACGATTCGATGAATCAGCGCCTTTTTTCGCAGCTACATTTTTTTGTGCATCGTCGCCAGCAGCAGCAGATGATCCATTGCTTAAGCAACCACATGAGAATATTTTCTTAAAATCCATGAAACCTCCAAAAATTCGGTTTACAATTTCAAATTCGAAATCAATATGTCCATGGCTAGTTTTTTCGTCAACCATGAAGAAATAAGTAGTGAGGCCTTCAATTATTTGATATACTATATCTTCCATGACTCCATTTAGAACACATCACTTAATCCAATTTCTTGAAACGTATGAAGGGGCCATTGATTTTGCCCTCTCACAGTATTTTAGAAAACATAAAGCTATTGGCTCAAAAGATCGCGTCGCCATATCCGAAGCTCTTTATTTTATGATTAGATGGCAAAGAGCCATTGATTTTCAAATTCAAAAACCGATCACTTGGAAAAAAAGAGTTGAAGCCATTTCAAATTTTAATAAAGAAGATTGGCTTAAGCGAAATGATATAAATGAGGCGTTGAAAACTTCTTTTCCTGATGAACTTTTCCAAGTTTTTAAAAATACATTTGGATCGAAATCTTTTGAAGTCGCTCTTGCATTAAATGAAGCTGCCCCCACTTTTATTAGAGTTAATCCTATCAAATCTACGCTTGAAGAAATGATAGAGATTTTGAAGCCTTTTGAACCTCAAAAGGGAAATGCACCCCATTCAATTAAGTTGAATAAGAGAGGGGCCTTTTTTCAACTCGATGCTTTTAAAGCAGGAAAGTTTGAAATGCAAGATGAGGCGAGTCAAGAAGTTGCATTAAAAGTTAAGGCGAAGCCGGGTGATAGAGTTTTAGATTTTTGCTCGGGAAGCGGAGGCAAAACTCTCGCTTTTGCTCCTCAACTAGAAGGGCAAGGACAGATCTATCTCCACGACATTAGAAAAGGCGTTCTATTTGAAGCCAAAAAAAGACTTAAACGGGCCGGCATTCAAAACGCCCAAATCATTCACTTAAGCGAAGAAGCGAAACTAAAGAAACTGAAAGGTTTTTTTGATTGGGTATTAGTCGATGCCCCCTGCAGCGGATCGGGAACCTATCGTAGAAACCCTGACATGAAAGAAAAATTCACACTTGAGAGCTTGAACAATCTGGTTGCTACTCAAAAAGCTATCTTTGCCGAAGCGCTGGCTTACCTAAAACCGAAAGGGACTATAGTGTATGCAACCTGTAGTTTGTTCAATGAAGAGAACCGAGACCAAGTCGAATATTTTATTAAAACCCATAATTTACAAAGGGTTGAAGACGATTTTCTATCTATTCCCTCTCCGGGCGAGAAGGATGGATTATTTGCTTCTGTATTGAAAAGAGCTTAAATAACTATAATACCTCACATGAAACTGTTTTTAAAAATTTTGATAGCAGTCCCTCTGATTGCATTTGCTGCACCTACCATTGATCCTCGCTTGCTCCAGAACGAAGATCATTTAAAACTTGTTATCAACAACCGAGTTCTTGCCAATATTAACGGCAAACCCATTACGGTTGTCGACATCATGAAGAGAATGGATATCCTCTTTTTGAAACAGTTTCCGGAATACACCAATTCCGTAAAAGCACGCCATCAGTTTTATCTTGTGAATTGGAAACGAACGCTCGACGAACTTATTGAGAAAGAACTTATTTTAGCCGACTCCAAAGAAGTTAAAATGGAAATTTCCGCAGCCGATGTTCGTCAAGATATGGAAGATCTTTTTGGTCCCAATATTATTGTTAATTTGGACAAAATCGGCCTTTCCTTTGATGAAGCCTTAAAAATCGTTGAGGGCGATATTGCTCTTAGAAGAATGATGTTTTTAAGGGTCACTTCAAAAGCAATCGGTAACGTCACTCCTCAAGCGACTCGTGCGATCTACGACGAATTTGTTAAAGAAAACACGAAAGATCCTAGCTATACTTATCGATTTGTGACCATTCGATCTAACGAAAATGGCGAAGCAATCGCAAAACAAGTTCACGAAAACCTCAATAATAAAGTCGATTTTGCAGAAGCGGTAAAAGGACTGCCTGATGTCACGTTATCAGAAGTATATACGCATACGCAAAAAGAGATTGCTCCTCAAAACCTAGAAGTCATCTCAAAGATGCAAGCGGGCGCAATTTCTCCTCCTATTGTTCAAAAAAGCCGTGCCAGTTCCTCAAATGTCTATCGTATTTTCCATCTTGAGAAGTTTAATCCCGGTGGAGCTCCTCCTTATTTTCAAGTCGAGAATAAGCTGAAAGAGCACTTAATGGAAAAATTCATGTCTGAAGAACATGAAACATATGTGAATCGTTTGAGAAAACATTTCGCTATTAAAGAAGCGGATATTAAAGCAAACATTCCTGATGATTTTACCCCCTTCTCTTTAAAATAGATGGGCATTTTTAAACCCAGTGAACTTTTAAAGAAGCTGGAAGAACTTGGAGTCAATCCTAAAAAAGGACTTTCTCAAAACTTTTTGATCGATGGTAATATTTTAAATAAAATCGTCGACCTTGCCGAAGTTAAGCCGGGAGATAAAGTTTTAGAAATCGGACCGGGTCCTGGAGCACTCACAGAAAAACTTCTGGAACGCGGGGCGCATCTGATTGCCGTAGAAAAAGATTCAACATGGGCAAGAGCACTTAAAGAAAAATCTATTCCGGAATTGTCCGTTCACGAAGCGGATATTTTAGAATTTGATTTAAGCCTTATTTCACCTGGAACAAAAGTCGTTGCAAATCTGCCCTACCATATCACCACTCCCATTCTATCCAAATTGGTGGAGCGATCCGACTTGTTTCAATCGATTACCGTTATGGTTCAAGATGAAGTGGCTAAAAGGATGACTTCGAAACCTAAAACTTCGGATTATAGTTCGTTAACGGTATATCTTTCGTTTTTCTCGGAACCCAAATATGGGTTTAAGGTTAAGCGAACATCCTTTTTTCCTCCCCCTAATGTTGACTCGGCTATTGTTAGGCTCGATATAAAAGTTCCACGTGCAATTTCAAATAAGGAACGTTTTTTCAAAATGGTGCGAGAGGCGTTTAATCATAGAAGAAAGATGCTGCGCGCATCCCTTCGTACTATCTACACTAAAGAGCTTTTAGAGAAACACCTTCCCAATCCAAATGCTCGTCCCGAAGAAATGTCGATAGATGAGTTGATTAAGCTATTTGAGTCTTTAGAAAAAGATATCTAATCCCGTTTCCGATTCACTACAAACTTAAACGTTTTTTCACCACTGAGCACACTGAGACCACTGAGATTTTATGAGAGCAGTGAGAATTTATGCATGAAACTCACTGTTCTCATTTTTCTCTGTGGTCTCAGTGTGCTCAGTGGTGAAAAAAAGGGAAGTACCTAGAATAGTGGTACTTCCAATGTTTAACGGGAATCGGGCACGGGCACGCACGCGGGCACGGGCACGGGATAAAGACTACGCTCTTTTAAAGCGGAGGAACAGTAACATTCCGAGTATGAGCGCGGCGATTCCAAGAACCCAGGGGCTTAGCAAGACGGAAATCCAACTACCTTTAACCGCGTTTTGGGCGTAGAGAGGAACCGATCTAAGCACTTCATTCTTTTCATTAACGACGCGGAACTCCCCTACTTGTTGATCTTTGGCTATAGGAAGAGTAAGCGCGTTCCAGTAAAGGAAACCCTTTGTTTTGGGCTCTTCCGCAGGATAATAACTAATCGCTAAATCTTCTTTTGCGTAGGTTTCAAGAGGGTTACGGAATGATTCTTGCGTGAGTGTAAATTTTTGAGGACCCTTTTTCAAAAACACACGCTCTACACGAGGCTGATTAAAAGCCGCTTCAAAAAGTTTAATCGAGTCTCTCCACAAATCCGAACGCTCTTTACTTTTCAGGAGAACAGCGATAAGGGTTCTTCCTTTTTCTTCTGCCGCCACCACAAAGGTATTTTGCGCCGCTTGTATATAGCCTGTCTTTCCCCCAATTGTTTTTGAGTAGTGAAAAGGGCCGGGCCTTAACAAACGATTGGTCTGAACCATTGTATTGGCGTTTTGCTTATTGGTTTTAGGGCGGGTATAAGTAACAGTTGAGATGACTTTTCTAAATTCGGGCTCTTTTAAGGCTTCCTGCATGATGAGCGCCATATCGCGAGCAGTTGTCTTGTGTTCTGGATGAAAAAGCCCATGGGGATTCATAAAGCAAGTCTTTTTACATCCAAGCGAGTTTAAATACTCGTTCAGATTTTTCATGAATTCGCCAATGGAGCCCTTTGCTGTCCATTCTGCGATCGCATTTGAAGCGTCGTTTCCTGAAGCAAGCATCATTCCATAAAGCAAGTCCTTATAGGAAAGAACTTCACCTTTTTTCAACCCGATGTGGGAACTACCCGGTAAAAGCCACCAGGCGGGCAATGTGTAATTCGACTTTTTTCTAGCCTCTTCTGTCACGGAACCTAGGGCATCTCCCCCGACAGTGATGGGCTCGTCTAAACTTTGCTTTTTTAGCTTTAGGGAGTAGAGCGCAGTAGCAATCTTCGTAATACTGGCAGGGTAGTACTGTTTATCAGGATTCTTCTCAAAAAGGATAGCCCCCGTATCCGCATTAATCAAAATTGCCGATTCCGCTTGCACATCCACTTGAAGAGGAGCTGCTTGGAGAAGGGAGGAAATAAAGCCCAGACACAGAAGGATATAGAACATGTGATTAATTTAATTAAATTGGCCCGAAATTTGCAAGTTACGTCTGTAAAAGACGGTAAAATGATGCACAATTTAAAAGAATTAGACAATTGCTTTAAAAAATTCATCAATCAATCCGATGAATACCTTCCGGACGGACTTACTCCTGTAGATATTGATCTTCTCCATAGACTCCATCTTTTAAACTACTACAAACAAGCCGACGGTGGATTCACCCGTTACTTTCAAGTCGTTGAAACCGATGAAAAAATCACTTTAATTAACGAACAATTCATCGTTTGGATTTTATCTGAAAAGATCGACAATACCTCTTCGACCTTTATCTTTATTGCGATCAATAAACCGGAAGAACCCCATTTAGAGATCGCTTTCTCCGTTTCCGGTGTGTATAACACCTCAAAACTGGTATTAAGACTTTTGGAACACTACTTACAGGAAATTCAAGATACAGAAGAATCTTTGGATCACATTAAAGAAGATTAAGAGCTAATCTTATATTTGACGAGTGTGAGAACATTCTCATCTTCTAGACGATCATATTTCACTTCATCCATTAAGTTAGTAATGAAAAATATGCCGCAGCCCCCTACTTTTCTCTCCTCTAAAGGAGAATCAATATCAAACTCGGGCTTATTTTCGAGCGGATTAAAAGGAATTCCATGATCTTTTATGACGATCTTGATACCTGCGTCCGTTACCTTCTCGCAGTCAATTTCAATCGTTCCGTTACCATTTGGATATCCATACTGGATAATATTGACGAGCACTTCTTCCGCAGCTAGTTCTATTCTCTGAAGCGCCTTTTGATCAAATCCATTTTGGGAAGCTTGAGCCTTTATGAAATTAAGCATCGCATGCAATTTTTCAAGACTCGCTTCAAATTTGTTTACCATACGTCATTTACATAATCGCAAATTTTTTGTGCCAGCTTAAGATAAAGAGGCTTTAAAGCCGCATCATAAGCTTCATCATAATCTGTCAATTGACCGAGTGAAAATATATTCACTGCGTTCATGGGTGATGTGTAATCATGATCAAAGTCATAAGTCGCTTCTATATATATAGGCTGAACAATAAAGTTGCCGCTAACTGCTTCTACAAGAGAAACACAAGCCACTACTTTTAATCTTGTTTCAACAGGAATCACCTCATGGATGAAGCGACCCTTTTTGTTGCGATCATAGCGAAAGCCTATATTTTCCTCATCGACATTTATAATCTCGACATTGAGGGTTAAATCGCCTGCGCAGTTTACAACCTCTAAGGTTGAACGAGTTGCGAACGCTTTTATTAACTCTCTCGTTAAAACGCCATCTCGATCATCTTTTACATAGGGAATAGACACTGTTTGGAATCGGCTCGATAAAGAGCCGGTCCCTGCATAATAACAGCACGAACTTAACAATAAGAGTGTTAAGATCTTAAATCGCACTTAGGCTGCCTCGCAATCATCATTACACTCATCGGGGCATGCTTCGATTTGCGATAATCTGAAACGACACTTTTCTGCTATCTCCGTATCAGGAAATTGTTTGATTGCGCTTTTGTAATAGATCGATGCGGCATTGTTCTCGCACTGCTTTTCATAAAAGATACCCGTCTTATACAAGCCACATGCATAGGTTTCTTTCAATAACTGGAAATCATCTTGGGCTAGTGCGCATCTTTCATCACGAGGATAGTCACTTTTAAATCTGCGGCAATTAATCTCTGCAAGCTGTAATAAATCGGGGTTTTGGAATTCCCACTCACATTGTTCAATGTAAACTCTATTGATCGCGAGATAAGAATCGGGAGCAAGTTCATGTTTGGGGAATCGACGAATTAAAGTTTGGAAACAGTCGATACTATCTTCATATTCCCCTCTTAACCATAACATGTAACCTTTTGCATAAAGCGATTGCGCCGCAAACTCATGGCAAGGAATCGATTGGATCACTTCATCATAAATTTTTAAGCAAAGCGTATTTGCCGAACACCACTTGGGCAGTTGCTTCGTTCCAAAAAATCTACGTTTCGCTCCGCATCTAAAGTCGTTTGCTATGCAAAACTTAAATGCCATCGTTTCTTGAAAATATCGAGGAGATGATTGTCTCTTCAAATAGTCAGAAAAAGCATCGTTTGCCAAATCGAGCTCTCCCAATTCATAAAGACAAACCCCACTAAAAAAGGCGCTATCCGTTCCCATTTGGCAGTTAGAGAAATTAATACAGACAATGCCAAAGTTCATTTGCGCCGTTTCGTAATCACCTTTTTCAAAGGCTTCACAAGCACGGGAATAATGTTCTTCACAGGAATAAGTTGCGCACAATCTAGCGTTAGTGAGCCCTTTATTCGATAAAACATAGGCTCCATTTAAGGATGCCATAGCAAAACAGGTTAGCAAGAGAAATATCTTATACATAGCTCTAAAAGTTTAGTTTATAGACCAACAGGAGTCAAATTTTTTAAGCGCGTTTTTAAGTTCTTCTGAATTTTTTACACCCCAACGACTATCGATCGAAAGAGTTGCCTTGAGATCCTTCCCATTTATAAAAGAAATTTCAATGGGTGAAGGGCCTCTATGTTTTTCAAACAATTCTTTAAATCGAAGGATGTGACTCATTTTTAACTTGAGAACATCAAGTTCTAATTTTAACGACTCCACTTTTATCTCCTCCTTCGACTTCTTTGGCTTATCGCTAGCCGGTGCATTTTTAGCGGCGGCTTGAGCTTGATTAAATCGCTGAATCTGCATTTTAGCCTTATCATAGGCCGTATCAGACTCTGCCACCATTTGTTCATCGGCACTAGTAAGATCGGCTATCCATTTTGCCGAGAGTTTTAGCGTCTCTTCTCTTTTATCAATCTGTAAAACGGCAAAGAGGAGCTGATTTTCTTTTATCAGTTCACTTTTACTTTCAAAAAGCTCAGGCCAGATGGGAAGCTCATAAGTTAAAAAACCGTCGCTTATATTCAAAATCGCAAATTTCTTTTGTGATTTAGAAGAAAAACGCACTTGTACGGTTTCTACAATAAAAGCTGAACGAACAACACTATCATGAGGCAGCTCTTCAAGTTTTGAAAAAGAAACGCAAGAAAGGCGATTTAACACTTCTTTGAATTTATCCATCGGGTGACCCGTAAGGAAAAACCCTAATAACTCTTTTTCTTTTAACAAGCGCGATTCATAAGTCGATGGAATTAATACTTCAGGCGGCTTTAAATATTTATCGCTGGACTTTTCACCCATTAAATCGAAAAAGTTCATGTAGCCGGACGACTTTTCTTTTTGATCTCGTCCAGAGGTTTCATAAATGGGATCGACTGCCGCTAAAAGGCTATCTCTTGTCCAGCCGGTAAAATCAAAACAACCCGCTTCAATCAAACTTTCGCAGGCTTTTTTCCCCACTTTTCGAACATCTAAACGCGAAATAAAATCATAGAGACTTTTAAATTTTCCTCGACTCTCGCGTTCTTCAATAATAGCATCCACCACCCCTTCGCCCACCCCTTTGATTCCGTTCATTGCAAAACGAATCCCTTGAGCCGTCGCCATAAACATACGACCGGCTTCATTGACATCGGGAGGAAGTACTTTTAATCCCATTGCAAGCGCTTCACGAATAAACTTTGAGAGTTTAGAAATATCGTGACGATCGCAGGTCATTAAGGCGGCCATCCATTCACTTGGATAATTGGCTTTCAAGTAGGCCGTTACGTAGGAAAGAAAACCGTAGGCCGCGGCATGCGATTTATTAAATCCATAAGACGCGAATTTTTCTACTTTATCAAAAATTTCGGTCGCTTTCTCTTCTGAAATACCGTTTTGAAAGCAACCCGACTTAAATTTTTCCCTTTGACGGGACATTTCAGCCTGATCTTTTTTACCCATGGCGCGGCGAAGAACATCCCCTTCCCCGAGTGTATAGTTCGCAAGCTTTTGCGCGATTTGCATCACCTGTTCTTGATAAACCATAATCCCGTAGGTTTCGGCAAGAATTTCTTCCATCCAAGGATGATCATAGTCAATCGCTTCTCTACCATGCTTACGGTTAATGAAGCTCGGAATCATATCCATCGGACCGGGTCGATAAAGAGCGCCGACCGCAATAATCTCTTCAAATTTATCCAGATGCAGTTTGCAAGATAGCTCCTGCATCCCTCCGGACTCTAGCTGAAACACTCCTAAGGTCTTACCCTGATTTAAAAGCTCAAAAGCGGGCTTATCATCCAATGGTAAATTTACCCAATCGATTAGGCGATTGTAACGAAGGTTAATACTATCGACCGCCATCTGAATGGCGGTTAGCGTTTTGAGACCTAAGAAGTCGACTTTTAGCATCCCCACCATCTCGACGGGCTTCATCGAGTATTGCGTTACTGGCATATCGGCGTCTTTAGCCACGCAAATAGGGATATGTTCCGTTAATGGATCACCAGCAATAATGATTCCCGCCGCATGGATGCCCGTATTACGAATGGAACCTTCTAAAGTCTTTCCTAAATCAAAAATTCGTCTCGCCTCGTCGTCTGATTCGACCATCCTCTTTAAATCGGGATCTTTCTCAAGGGCTTTTTCAAGCGTGATATTGAGATCTTCGGGTACGAGTTTGACAATTTCATTCACTTTCGAAAGCGGCACATTTAAGACTCGTCCGACGTCTCGAATCACCATTTTTGCCTTCATCGTACCGAAGGTAATGATCTGAGCGACGTTATCTTTCCCGTATTTATTAAGAGTGTAGTTGATTACATCTGATCTGCGATCCATGCAAATATCCACGTCGATATCGGGATAGGAGATACGCTCCGGATTAATGAAACGCTCAAAGAACAAGCTAAATCGGATGGGCTCAATATCGGTTACACCAATTAGATAAAGAACGATTGAACCGGCTCCCGATCCCCTTCCAGGGCCCATGGGAATGCCATTTTTTTTGGCCCAATTGATAAAGTCCCATACAATTAATAGATAATCGCTCATCCCTTTGGGTTGTATGACAGACAACTCATATTCTAGACGCTCTTGTACGACTACAAGCGGATCTTTATCGGGAAAAAATTCTTTAACTTTATCAAGGCGTTCTTTGGTATAGCGATGAGGAATGCCTTCTTCACATAACTTCTTTAAATAGGCTTCGCTGGTTAGATTATCGGGCGCCTTATAAACGGGATAATGCTTCGTTTTGAAATCAAGCTCAAGTGAACATTTCTCTTGCACTTCAAGCGTGTTAGCAAGCGCATCCGGTACATCGTGAAAAAGATTTTTCATCTCTTCGTACGATTTGAAATAAAACTCGTGAGAAGGGAAAACTTTTCTTTTCGGATTAGGAGATCTTTGTTTGATATTTCCGTACGAATCTTTTTCGATGATTTCAACCGG
>JAGVJG010000001.1 GCA_020051235.1 Parachlamydiales bacterium
CGCTCTTCCGATCTCACAAATACATCCTTAAAAACGTGGGGCAGTTCAGGGATATGGAGCAAAATGATGTAAAGACAAAGACCAATATAAACGATGATAAAAGGAGGCATCAGGGCCGTTGAGATGTTTGCCAGGCGGCGAATTCCGCCAAACCCACCGTAAAGAGTGAGAGTTAATACCCCGATTAAAATCAGAGGGTAATAAGAAGGCGACACTGCCGTTAGCGCATTGGTAACCGTTACAAATTGCAAAATTTCAACGCCATAGATGGCCAAAAAAGCACAATAAATAACGGGAATAACCTTCGAAAAAAAACGCGTTCGAAAGGCTTTCTGAAGGTAGATCATGGGGCCGCCATGATGACCTTGACGTCCATCATCGACGCGAAACTTCATGCCTAAATATATTTCAGCATACTTTATCAACGTTCCAGAGAAGGCTGCAATCCATAACCAAAAAAGGGCTCCCGGCCCGCCAAGCTTGATGGCGGTAATGACAGCAACAATGTTTCCAAGTCCCACCATACCGCCGACAGAGGCAAAATAAACACGGAACGGATTGATACCATCTCCTCCTTCTGAGGAGCGTTGTACCGCCCGAATGGTGCGCAAGGGGTGCGCTAAAACACTTAATTGATAAAAGCCTGAGCGAATAGAAAAATAAAGGCCAACGGCCGTAACAATCGTAAAGCCTAGATACCCCCAGTAAAAGGACTCGATCGTCCTTAAAACACAAAAAATCGTATCAATTACATACATCACAAAGCTTTCTCACGTCCCAAGCGTGGGAGAAATTGAAGGGAACACCTTACCCCTGCTTTTTAAGAAATGCAACTTTAGAAGCCTAATAAACCAAATTAACTCCGGTCATAAAAGTCATTCTATCCCTCTAATATTTTTTAGGTATGAGAGTGAGACAAATTTTTTATGTCAAGGACCTTTATAAGAGAGGATAGGGGTGTTTTATTCTATGTATTAATAATTTTTCAAATTCGCTTTTAGGCAAAGGCCTACTAAAGAAGTAACCTTGACCAAATTCGCAAATCTGTGCTTTCAAAAAGTCGAGTTGAATATGTTGCTCTATTCCTTCAGCAATAACTTTAAGTCTTAATTCTTTTGCCATAGCCAAAATCGCACGCACGATAGCTTCTCCCTCATCTTCTCTTGAAATATCCTGAATGAAAGACTTATCAATCTTAATTTTATCGACAGGAAACATTTTAAGGTAACTCAGACTTGAATATCCTGTTCCAAAATCATCAATCACAAGGCCCACTCCTATATCTTTCATAGACTTCATCAAATCTAAATAGACTTGCGCATTTTCCATAATAATACTTTCTGTGAGCTCCAGGTCCAAATATTGGGGATCGAGTTCTGTTTCCTCCAAAATTGATTTTAAGATATGTAGAATTTCTCTCTGCTTAAATTGTTGGCTTGATAAATTCACGGAAATACAAAAGTCGAGCATGATACTGTTTTGCCATTCTTTAGCCTCTATACACGCCCGCCGCAAAACCCACTCCCCTATAGGCAAAATGAGGCCTGTATCTTCAGCAATGGGAATAAATTCTTGAGGAGAAATCATACCTTTTTTTGGATGATTCCACCGAAGCAAGGCTTCTGCTCCCACTACATTTCCTTCTTTAAGATCAATAATCGGTTGGTAGTAAAGCTCGAGCTGATTCTTTTGTAGAGAAAAATGTAATTCATTTGAAAGTTCGAGAAGGTATTTAGTTCGCGCATTCATTTTTGGCGTATAAAACTTATAAGTATTACGTCCCTCAGATTTTGCATAATACATAGCACTGTCAGCATTTTTGAGCAAATCTTCTGCATTCTTTCCATCTTTTGGAAAAAAGGCCACACCTATACTACTGGTCACAGATAACTTATAGCGACTAATAGAAAATTCTTTTTCCAGCATCTCAAGACATTTTTCAACAATCGAGGTCACATCTTCTTCTCGTTTAAGGTTCCGCAACAAAATAACAAATTCGTCTCCTCCCCAGCGAGCAACCGTATCACTCTCGCGAATACATTCATTGAGACGATTCGAGACACCTTGAAGTATTGTATCTCCTAAATTATGTCCAAGACTATCATTGATAAGTTTAAAACGATCCAAATCGAAAAACAAAATAGCTGCCATGGTTTTTGCGCGTGTCTCTTCCTTAATGGCCTGATTAATTCGATCAAGAAGAATAACTCGATTTGGGAGCATCGTAAGGGCATCATGGGTGGCTTGAAAAATAAGCTGCTTTTCCATTTCCTTACGTTTTGTTACATCACGAAAGCTGAAGACACGGCCAATAATTTCACCTCCTTGAACTTGAGGTTTTGTATATCGTTCAAAGAATTTTCCGTCTTTAAATTCAAGTTCATCTAAATATTCAGCCCAAGGCTCAGAATTATAAAGACGCTCAAGGCTATTAACAAAGCCCTGAGGATCCTTTAATTGATTTAATACAAAATTTACGGCTTCTCTATCGTTTCCGGGCACCAATACGGAGGAGGGTATACCCCACATCTGGGCAAACTTTTGATTATGACCTGCGATTCTTCTATTTTCATCCACAACTAAGATGCCATCAGCTGTTGCTTCTAGTGTTGCTTTGCTAAGAGCTAAAGATTTCTCCAAGTTTTTCCCTTGTTCAAGGCTTTCACTTTCAATCTGTTTGCGCAGACGAATTTCATTTTTTAAATTCTGACGATTTCTATATAAAAATAATAACATTATTACTGTTATAGTAAAAATTGGTATTCTTATATAATAAGGGAAAATTGGATCAGGAAACAACTGATGGATTATCTGAAACAAATTTTGTAGGTTATTATGAATCACTACAAAATATAATACATACCCTAAGTCTATTAAGACGATTGCAACAAAAATCCATAATAATGAG
>JAGVJG010000106.1 GCA_020051235.1 Parachlamydiales bacterium
ATTTGCACCCTTTAGCGCCGTTTTTTATCCCGTTTCCGTCTTACCTGAATGGGCACAACTCATCGCGTGGATTGTTCCCACTACTTATGTCTTTGAAGGAATGAGACTCATGCTGGATGGTGCGCCCTTCCCAATGAGCTATTTCTGGATAAGCCTGTTACTAAATATAGCTATGTTGATTGCATCGATCGCTTTCTTTAGATTTATGTTCAATAAACGCCTTGATAAGGGACTTGCGAGCTTAGAATAATATGGCAGTAATAAAAGCCACCATTTTATATGAAAAGCGTTTCTGGGTTGGACTCTTTGAACGAACTGATAAAGAAGGCTACGCTATTGCTCGCCATATATTTGGGGGAGAGCCGACCGATCCCGAAATTTACGATTTTGTACTTACTCACTACAAAGACTTAAAATTCGGTTCTGCCAAAGAAATTAAAGTTGAAATTCAACGTATGAACCCAAAAAGAGTTCAGCGAGAAGTGCGCCGTGAAATGGAAAAGTTCAAAGAATCATCAAGGCCCTCAACTTTAGCTCAAGATTATATGCGTGAAGAGCTAGAAAAAAATAAAATGGCTAAAAAGAAATTAACGAGTGCTCAAAAGCAAGCTAGAAAAGACGAACAATTTGCTCTTCATCAAGAAAAAAAGAAAGAGAAGCATCGTGGGCATTAAGTTGTTGGCTGAGGGATGTTCGCTAACTTTTTGAAGTTTTCTTCTTTGGTAGAAGGATCTTCAAGGATAGCTTTCCAAATTTGAATAGATTCTTCAGGTAGATACATATCCGTATATCCTACAATGGAAGTGTCTGCTCTTGGGATGCCCGATTGGATAGCTTTAAGGATTATCTCATGTTTATAATCATTTTTTCTTGCTAGTTTGATAAGGGAATCGGCTGTTTTATCAGGATATCTTTCCATCGCGCGAATCATTCTAGGATCTTCTAAAACGCTTTTGTCATCCGCAGTCAGTCCTTTAATATGCATTTCCTGAGCTAATTCGGTAAGTTCTTTTTCCCATTTAAAACGTTGAATCGGATTATAATAAGGTTCAATTCTAAAACCCAATTTCCAATAGAAGACATGAGAGGAATGGGCTGCCTTTAAGGTGATTTTTCCACCCAACCCTCTTTTAAAGCTGAGTTCAATGACTCGTTGAATTAAAGCGGTGCCAACGCCTTTTATCGTTTTAGTTTTGTTCTTCAAACTTTGAATGTATATGCTTTCAGGGATCTCAGTCATATTACAATCTTTAAACTTAACTTTGCCCACAAAACAATTATCCACGAGCGCTTCCAAACGCTGAGAGTTTTGTAAGTTGCAGGGAGTTTCGTTTAAAATAATGTTTACAGATTCCTTGGTTTCAATTCGTATACCTGGGTAAACAGGAATGAGTTGCATAATACAATTATAGAAATAATTTGTTAGTAATTGATTAAGGTTAGATTAATGATTTATTATCTGAGCGACTTTAACTAGCCTTTTTAAATTGTCTTCCCTAGATAAGGGATTTTCAATGATATTTTGCCAAATAGTAACGGATTCTTGAGGAAGATACATGTCTACATAACCTAAATCACTCGTATCTAAATTAGGACTATTCGAATTAACCGATTCTAATATCCTTTCGTAAACAAAACGATTCTGTTGGGCGGTCATAAATATCATTTTTGGAGGTATTCCAGGATATTTCTGCTTAGCAAGTATAAATCTTGGATCTTCTAAAATACATCTATCATTCAAGGTTAATCCTTTTGCCTTCATCTCTTTCATTAAATCTATTATGCCGTCTTCCCAGTCCTCTATATATATAGGTTTAAGTCTAAACCCTAGTTTCCAGTAAAAAACATGGGAACTTTGAGAGGCTTTTAAGGTAATTATTCCCTTAAAACCTTGTTCAAAGCTGAATTCGATAACTCTTTGAATTAAAGCGGTTCCTATTCCCTTTACTGTTTTTGTTTTATTTTTAAGAACTTGAATATACAGAGATCTGTATGAATCTGAATTCTCTTCTTTGAATATTACTTTGCCTGCAACCAATTCATTAATATTTGATGTAAAATAATAAGAGTTTTTCCATCTGGGCTTGGTCGAGACTTGTTTTATATGGATGGCTACGTATTCATTATTCTGAATCTGTATTCCTCTATAATCTTGAGTAAGTTGCATATAAATAATTTTAAAATATAAATGTTAAAATGAGATTAAGATTAGTGTTTGACCCTAACGTAACGTTATTTATTACTATTAGTTTATTCCTATCAATCGAAGGAATAAGGGATTTAAATGGCCTATACAGTTAATAAGTTAGCAGAGCTTTCCGGAGTTAGTGTACGCACCCTCCACTGGTATGATGAGATCGGCCTTTTAAAGCCGGCCTACTACGGTGAAAATGGCTATAGATACTACGAAGAAGCCCAGCTTCTAAAACTTCAACAAATTCTCTTTTTTAAAGAGCTCGATTTTGATCTCAAAACGATCCAAAAACTATTGGGTCGAACCGATTTTGATAAAATCGCTGCATTAAACTCTCATAGAAAAGTTTTAATGAGACGAGTTGAAAGAACCCACGAATTGATTAGTACCATTGACGAAACCCTTAAACATCTAAAGGGAAAAACTAAAATGGATGAAAGTAAACTTTTTCAAGGCTTTAGCAAAGAAAAGCAAGCTGAATATGAAAATGAAATCGTTGCAAGGTTCGGCGATTCAGGTAAAAAACACATTGCGGAAGCCAAGCAAAATTATAAATCATGGAAACAAGGGGATTGGGATAAAATCAAAGTTTCATTTAATGAAATTTGCGAAGACTTAAGTGCCGCTCTTAAAAGTCACAAAAAACCCAATTCAAAAGAAGTGCAAGCCTTAATTTCAAAGCACTTTAGCTTACTCAAACAGTTTTGGACTCCCGATAGTGAATCCTACGCCGCTCACGGACAACTCATAGTCGATAGCGAGCTTAGAAAAGCGTATGAACACTACGACCCTCAACTACCTGAATTTATTTCTGAGGCAATAAAGATCTATGCGAAAGGACTAAAGACCTAATTTGATCGGTGATCCATTCGGCAGATATTCCGTCGTTATGGATAATAAGATCTTGGAATTCCTTTGGAGAGATGAAAAGTGCTTCATGCTCTCCAAAGGGTTTCATATATTCTCTCAAGGAAGTCTAAATTAACGCTCTATATGATATCTAAAACGAGCATAAGGTAAATTAAATTTTTTCATATTTACATAGAAAATAAATTCGGATGATGGCAAATTTTGGACGAATTTTAAACCCTAAAGAGGAAATATGAACTCAAAATTGATTTTAGTTTGTGTCATTTCATTTATAGTCAACACGTCTTCGTTGTATGCTGGTAACGGTGGGCATGGTGGGCAAGGAGGTCATTCTCCAGGAAGCGCCGGTCATGGTGGAAATGGTGGTAACAGCGGTTCCGGTCATGGTGGAAACGGTGGCAGTGGAGGTCACGGTGGAGTGAGTGGAGGTAACGGGGGTCATGGCGGAGATTCAAAATGATAAGCAGTTTCAGAAAATTGATTCCCTTATTTTTTGTTTTTTTACTATTTAATCCCATTTTAAAAGCTTATGCCGGAGATGGTGGGCATGGTGGGCATGGTGGAAATAGTGATCATGGCAATGGAGGAAAGGGTGGCAATGGTGGGAATAGTTCTTCTGGAAAGGGTGGCAATGGTGGGCATGGTGGAAATAGTGCGCATGGAAAAGGTGGTGATGGGGGAAATGGTGGAAGTGGCCCTCAAGGTTGTGGAAAAGGCGGATCAGGAGGTAAAGGACCTGAAGGAAATGGTAAAAATGGTCGTGATGGTCGATAAAAGGAGATAAGATGAAAGTTATAAATTACATCATTCTTGGAGCTATTACATTTTCGAGTGGATCTGTTGAAGCTTATCAAAGTCGAGAAACGAATTATTCAACATCTAATCGAGCAAAGGATGGTGAAAACGGCGGCTATGGTAATGGCAAAAATGGTGAAAATGGTGAGAATGGACATAAAGGTGAACAAGGTCAAGATGGCGGCCATGGAGGAAATGGCGGTTCTAGTGATTTTGGAGATGGGGGAAATGGCGGAAATGGGGGTGATGCTGATTAAAGATTAGCATCCTTATTTGATCGGTGATCCATTCGGCAGATATTCCGTCGTTATGGATAATAAGATCTTGATATCCCTTTGGAGAGATTATTAAATTGTCTTTCTCTCCAAAGGGTTTCATAAAAAGATTTTGCCAATGTCTTAATTGTGATTTAGAAATTTCCCCATATGTAAAAAGTCTGCATTTGTTTTCTTCTTGAACGGACTCATAAAAATGATTGAAAATTCTATCATGGATTTCCTTGCTGACTTCCTCGATGGGTTGAAGAGCGATCTCATTTACTTCATATATAGAACAGTAGCTTTCCACTAAATTTAATATGCCCCTTTTATGCGCAAGATTATGTTTTTGCAATGACTCAAAATTGCGCCTTAATAGTCGATCATAAGCCGTTTGAATAGGGCAATAAAACAGAACTTTTAATACGTGGTTTTCAGGAAATTGATTTTGTATGTGGCTCGCCGAAAAATACCAACAATCAACTATAACATTTTTATTTAACCTTATTCCTTCTTGAATGCCTTCTATGACAGCCATTCTAACCTGTTCATCAACAGCATTCTTCCAAGGAACATTTTCGTTTAGCTCATCTTGGATTTGATGAACTAAATTAATCGCCAATGCACATTCATCACCGCTTGTATCTTCATTAAACAAAAAATCGTTAAGCCGAAAGGCGTGAAATTGATTGTCTTTGGTAATGACCTTATCAATGATTTTATATTCTTCGGGATAAGTGGACGAGATTGCTTCTCTATAAATCTCACATAGCATTGCATCTTCATCCACAATTTCAAAATCGCTATCTTCTTTTATCGATTCTAGATAAGTCGATTTCCCTGCGCAACAAGTGCCTTTAAGGTAAATGATAGAGGGATTTGCAAAAATAAGTTGAGGAAGAAGAAAAATGAGAAATAGTCGATACATATTCAAAATCTTGTTAGGCTCTCATCATGCCGATTTTTATTTTTTTGTTTCTACTAATCTCTGGACTTAATGCGGATCTTCTAGACGATTATGAGCCCCTTTTTAAACAACTTCCAAATTGGAATCGCGAGCAGGCTGTCATAGAGCCTTTTGGTGATGGATGTACAAACCAAAACTATAAATTAGCTGTCGGGGATAAATCCTATTTTGTTCGAATCGGATCGAATCCAAAAACAGAATTGGGTCTACTTTTTTCAAGAGAGGTTGAGTCAATTAAGCTGGCTTCTAAACTAGGTCTCACCCCGCCGGTTCTAATTTATTCGGACCAAATTCTGATCACCCCTTTTGTGGATTCAAAAACCATCGATATTCATGAACCAGAAAATTTGGTGAAAGTGATTGCGATGTTAAAAAAAGTTCATGTATCGAATGAAGTGCTATCATGGGACGCAACGCCTGAAGCCGTCATCGAAAAATATTTGAATATCTTAGAGCGATTAAATATAGCTTTAACGCCCATTCAACAAGATGTTATTGCAAATCGTCCTCGTCCAAAAATTGAAAAGCTTGTTCCTTGTCATATTGATGTTAAAGGGGAAAATGTACTCGATGATGGAAAGAGATTTTGGTTAATTGATTGGGAATATGGGGGAATGTCCGATCCTATGTTTGATTTAGCCAGTTTAAAACCGGCTTCAGGATTTAATGATGAAGAGTTAGAGAAAGCATTAGGTCTTTACATCGAAAATCCCTCTTTGGAGCAAAAGGAGAGGTTTAAGCAATTTTGTGACTTATCTTATCTGTGCGCAGGCTTGTGGTGCTTGATTATGGATCAAACTTCTACATTAAACCATCCCTATAAAGAATGGGCGGATATTGCTTTTAGTGAACTTCATACCCAAATAAACCCTTAACCCAAGATTTTATGCCATCGATTTCTTCGTTTTACGGAATTAAGATCTATATTTATTATGATGATCATTTACCTGCCCATTTTCATGCAATTTACGGTGAATTTGAGGTATTAATTGATATTAATACCCTTGAGATAATTAAGGGTAATTTGCCTGCTAGAGCAATAGCTTTTATAAAAGAATGGGCAAAAAAGCATCAAAAAGAACTATTATTAAATTGGGACAATGCTATTAATAAAAGAGCCCTTCAAAAAGTACAGCCCCTTGAATAATCGGAGGCATATGGAATTTGTAAGAGCCAAAATTGTTGAATGTAAAGCTTTGCCAAATTATCACGTTTGGATTCGTTTCGATGATGGGTTAGAAGGAGAAGTAGATCTAAGTCATTTGGTAGGTGAAGGTATATTTGCAGCTTGGAAATCTAAGGATTTTTTTAATAAAGTTTACATTGATTCTAATTCAAATACTTTAGCTTGGAACGATGATATTGATTTGGATCCTTATGTTTTACGTGATCGTATCAAAAAATAATCAAATTTATCTCTTAAACAAATATTTCTAAATGAAATTCAATAAATGGAAAGATATTCTAACTTCGGACGCCATTTACCTTTTACCCTGCCTTTTAAAATGGATTTATGATCTCGTTATAACGCGAAAAGTAAGTAATGTAAGTCCAGGATTGTATCATTATAAGGGGAGTGGGGATAAAGCGATCGTGGTGCTTCATGGCATGTATTCATACCCTTTTTTGATGCATTCAATCTCTAAGTTAGCGTCTAATTCTGGACCCGTGTTTTCTGTTCGTTTATCCTATGATAAAAGTAATCCCTCAATACATCGAAGCAAATTGAAAAAAGTCCTAAATAAGATTGAAAAGGATTTTGGCTTTCACGAGTTTATTTTGGTTGGACATTCCATGGGAGGAATTGAAGCCGCTCATTTAGGATTTGTTGATAAAGATCCAAGAGTTAAAGGAGTGTTCGCCATTGCAAGTCGATTGAAATACGATGAACAAGGTAGAAAGTGCCTAAAGGCCTGCTTAAATGATATTTATATGGGCATTCAATCTTCTGATTTACCGCTTTATCAAATCGCAGGGCAAAATGATTGGAACGCCTCTATTGATTCAATGATTGTGAGAAAAGAGACAAGCCACGTGATTGAATCGGCGCACCATTTTGATATTCTCTTTCACAAAGAGCTTAAGCAAAAGTTAGCGGAGGTTTTGAATCAATGGTCTTAATTTTCCTTCTATTTATAACTAACATTTTTGCAGTTGATGTTTTTTACGAAGCTCCTTCGCCTGAAGAATTTGTCGAACTAAGAAAATTGACAGGAATGTATCCACGTTCTCTTGAAAGCGCTCAGAAAGGATTAAAAAACTCTCTTTTTTGGATCACGCTTCGCGATCAAGGTAAATTAGTGGGTATGGGTAGAGTAGTAGGAGACGGAGGAACCGTCGCACAAATCACCGATATTTCAGTTCATCCCGATTATCAAAAAATGGGGTATGGCTCTTTTATTTTTGAACAAATTCAAAACTATATCCTAACCGAAATACCTGATGACGCCTTCGTTTGCCTTTTTGCCGAGAAGCACGCCACCCCGTTTTACAAAAATCGCCGCTTCGAGTATGCCGATAAGTGGCCCGGAATGTATTGGCCGTGCCTAGATCGAGCAAAACTACATGGAAATTAAATTGAAGACGCCTTCTAGTTGAAGGCGTTAGAAAACAATCTAATTACTTGGGAGCCAATTTTGCCCTTTCATCTCTCATAAAAGCTGTAAGATTTAATATGCACACTCCAATAGGCGCTTTATCTACTATTGCAAGATGCCCATTATAAATTTCCAATACTTTTGGCTTAATTTCAGACACAGTTTTTTTATCAAATAGATCCATTAGAGTTTGAAGATCTTGATAATCAATTTCTTTTTTTTGGTAGGCAGGTACCCATAATCTGTAAACAACAATTTCTGTTTTTTTAGATTCAGACTTGACATGGCCTTGTGGTGTTATTACACCTTCAACTACATATGTGGTGACTTGCATAGTGTACTCCTAAGTTAAGAGAAACAGTTTAATCAACTTACTCTTTATCTAAGGAGTATTTTTTAAGAATGTATCTAATGCCACAATAGAAGCGACCCAGAATGCTTTATAGCCCCTTGGATTTTCTTTAAAATATTTGTTGGCAAGTTCTACGTTTTTATTAAAAACATTTTCCATCATGTAATTGCTAAGCTTTGGAAGGCTTTCTTTAGGATTTTCAGAATGCTTTTTGATTTTATCAAAATAGTTAACAATATCTTCTCTTGAAATGGTGCCCTTTTTAAATTCTAGATACCAAAAGACTCCAATACTTCCTCTTTGTGTAGTAAGATCGCTTTTATCTGTTTCTGAGAGTTCTTCATAGAGGTCTGTTTGAGGGGCGATAACTGCAGGAGTGGAACAAGCTAATCTATAGTCGATTAGCCAATCTTCCACTAAGGGTGTTCTTAATAGATCAAGTCCATTTACAGCTCTAAGAGCACCAGGCAATGAAGTCGATGTCACCCACTCTTTTTGTACTTTTGTTAAAGGGCAAGGATCGCATTTCGATATATCTTTCATGAAGCCTTTGGCCAATAAAGACGCACGTTCAGTTAAGTCGAGCTGGCCCGTTAATGCCACATAAGCTTGATAAAAACCTTCAATGGATTTTTTTCTTTCTTCGACATTTGTAATATCTCCAGAAAGGGAGTTGCCATTAACTCTGTGGTGATAAAGCGTTTCTGCATATTGTTGAAAAGTTTCTTTCGAGACTTCTTTAACACCTCTTATAATTTCAATAAAAGGTTCGACCCAATAGCCTCTCGGTGCTTCAGCTGCAGGTTTAACTTGTTGCATATTTCCTCTCAACTTTTGAAAATATCATTTCATATATCAAATGATTTAAAAGCAATATCAACGACACCGTTTGAATCAAACTGAGCATTAAATTGCTTATTAAAATCGGGATCGTTAGGAGTGGCTTTTAATAGATGATAATATTCTATTACATCTTCCAATATTCGTTCATGACGATAATAGGCGATAAGCAGTGAATTAATGGTTTCAGGCCCATATCCACGAAAAAACGCTTCTTCTTGATCAGTTTTATTCCAGACGTTGCCGACCCCTCCACCGACAAACATCAAATCACGTTCTTTAGGGGCTAGGATGGGATCGTCCCAATCGACAATGTAAATGCCGTTGTGATTATCAATTAAAACATTTCCCCCATGAATATCTGCATGACAAAGAACAAAGGGAGAAGACAGATCTACTTTCTTAGATAATATTTCGGCGTTATTTAAAAGCTTCTGAATTGTCTTTTTATATTTGGGAAAGAAATTCTCTTGCTTCAGCAGACTTCTAATTTGTTTTCGCCATTTATCGGAAAAGATTTCACGTCTTATTCTTAGTGAAGGTGGAACTGAAATTTCATGAATCTTTTTAAGACTCATACCTAAGAGCGTCCACTGTTCGAGAGTCAAATTTTTATGGAACCCGTCTTCGCCTTCAATAAAGGGATAAACGAGCAGAATTTTGTCTTCCAAATTCTCAAAGTAAGATCCATTCAATGCCTTAACGGGATAGATAACTTCTTTGATTCCGGCATCCTGAAGTAAATGGGCAATGGATAAAAGGGAATTAGGATCAAATTGACTTTTCACCTTAATGAAATAATCATTTGTATCTCCCGTTCCTTTAAAAAGGGTAGCATTCGCATCAGCTCCCCCCAATAAGGGTTTAAGAAGAACCCCTAATCCATACTTTTCTTTTAGAAACTTTTGAAGAATATCAATCATTTATAACGTATTCAAAACCGATAAATTCATCTGGATCGTAGTCGGGATGTCTGAAAGACGAGGGTTGAAAGCCTATCTTTTTATAAAATGCCTGAGACCAGCGATTTTTGCTTTCAGTGACTAGAAGGATTCTTTTAACGGAGGGTTCTTTTTCGAGGATGGAAAATACTAATTTTTTTCCGATTCCTTGACCTTGATAACCCGAAGCTACCGCCATTTCGGCTAGATAATACGAATCCGCATCCCATTTTTGATAGATGGCATAAGCAACCATTTTATCCTCATCATAGGCGACGTAAGTCTCATGCCCTTCATTGAGACGGGGAATAACCTTTTTATGGTAGTAATTGACAAGTTCTTCTTCAGAAACTCTTTCCTGGGGTAAAAATGCTGAAAGCATCACTTCCAGAATTTGTTCTTTCTGAATGGGGGTAAATAGGAGGAGCCAAGTAAAGAAAATCATAGAAAAAACTCTAACTTAAGGCCGATTTTTCCTCCAATTGCTTTAAAGATCCTTATATCTTACAATATATCTTACGGGGGTGCACCGGTTTCGACTTGGATGCAAAATCCTGATTGCATGCGGAGGATGACGGAAGGCCTCCTTAATAATCCGTTAAAAACATAGATGCTAATAACATCAACTCTGACAGCTACGATTTCGCAGCTGCAGCTGCAGCTTAATCCTAACAGATTAAGTTGCTCGGTGGCCTGAGGGGTGTCAAGACTCTCTAAATACCACTGTCATATCCTTGATGCGGATCTCAACTTACGGCTTGTTTCGTAGAGATCTCTAAAAATAAGACAAGCAAACTGGCTTCTATACGTTCCGCACCTTGGTCGGAAGCCAGCATTTAAGGTGCTAAGCATGTAGTGGTCATGGTGGCGTATGCTAAGGACGAGAGTTCGATTCTCTCCACCTCCATCATCTTAGGCTTCAGTTTAGACGACTGAAGCCTTTTTGTTTTTAGTGAGATACAACACAAAATTCACATCGAAGAATTCAGCTGCGCAAAGCTAAATTACGCACTAGACTGGATGAAACCAGAAAAAACGTTGCACCTATCCGCTACACTTTTGATAACACTTCCATAAGCCATTCTACCAACAAACCTTCTCCTTATTTTACCGAAAAAGACAACGACTCTTTTTCCCTGGTGTATTTATTTGTTGGCTAAATATATAAAGATTTTTGTTTTACGAACTTTCCTGTAATGAATATTAAAAAAGGAAATGCTTTTATGAGAACACGGCTTGCTCTCATTTTTTTTGTTGTTCTTATATGTTTTTATTTTTCAAACATATTTGCTGAGATTACAAGTGTTACTGATAATGATACATATCCGCAATTTTGCGAAGAAGCGGCGGAAAACACTGCTCTTTTTGCTCAATTCAAAAGTATACCTGTTTATTCAGGAGTGGTGGAAAATGTTTCTTATGAACAGGGAAAGGAATATTTAGACGTAATCAAAAAACAATCACCCGAACTCTTAGATTATCTAGAGGCTTTCAAATCAAATGATTCTATAGGTAATCCTCAAAAATTTTATTATGATGATGTAGGAGAGATATCACCCACTACCTTGCGCTATATTAAAGTCGCTTCAGATCTTAAAATGCTTTTTGGTTCTCTTGACCAGTGTATAATAGTTGAAATAGGAGGTGGGTACGGAGGACAATGTAAGATCTTAGCGGATATATTTCATTTCAAAAAATATATAATTTTCGACTTGCCAGGTCCCTTAGCATTAGCAAAAAGGTATTTAAAAGAGCTAGAAGTCCAAAATGTTCATTTTCTTTCTTTTGACAGTATGATTTCTGATATGACATTCGATCTTGTCATAAGCAACTATGCTTTTTCTGAATGCACGTCAAAGATGCAACAGAAATATATTGAAGATGTTTTCGCACATTCCAATAAAGGCTATCTTCTTTGTAATAATTTCCCGGTAAATGACCCTTTGTCGCATTTATTTTCAAATAAAATAGAAACACTTGAAAAGTTAAGTAACCAGCACATTTCTTGGACAGAGCTCGAAGAGTGCCCTAAGACAAGTCCTGAGAATTATCTTATTGTCTGGTCTAGAAATAACAAAACGGATTCGATTTTTGCCTCTCAACCGCTGGAATGAAGGGTGAATTCCGGAATTATTCGGTTGTTACTCCATCAAAATGCTCTTCGTTGGCTTCAGCATCGGCTTTTGTTTTATGAATGACACCGTCACGATGATTTGGAGGTGAATACAGAGTATAGAGTTTAAGAGGTTTATCGGATGAAGTATTGATGATGTTGTGTTTTGCCCCAGCAGGTACGATTATACTAAAGCCATTGCTTATCTGATGGGTGATTCCATCCAATATCGCTTTTCCTTGTCCGGCTTCACACCGTATAAATTGATCCAGTTGGTGTATTTCTTCTCCGATATCTTCGCGAGGTTTTAAACTCATTACTACAAGCTGGCAGTTCTTTGCTGTGTATAAGACTTTTCTAAAATATTCATTTTCAAGTGCAGCCTTTTCTATATTTGTGATAAAGCCTTTCATACAAAATCTTTCCTATAATTTTTTATCTTTATACGATAGGTAGCTTTTCCAAACGTCAAAGTCAAGCTAATGTTGATTCTATTAGATTTGGCAGACCTCGCAAAACCACATTTATATGACCTTATTTTATCGTCTTTTCGCCGGTGAATTCTTCGAAAGCATGCAAGGCTTCGGCAGCATACATTAGTGAAGGTCCACCTCCCATATAAATTGCCATGCTTAACGTTTCAAGAAATTCCTCGCGAGTTACTCCCAACTTAACTAATGCTTGAGTGTGAAATCCGATGCAGCCATCGCAATGTGCTGCGATACCTAGAGCTAGAGCTATTAATTCTTTTGTCTTTTTATCAAGAGCCCCTTCTTTTGTAGCAGCTTGAGCTAACGTATTGAATCCATTCATCACATCCGGGATTTCTTTACGCATTTTTGATAATGAGGTTAAAATATCTGTTGTAATTTCCTTGTAGTTTTTGGTCATAAAATTCCCTTTTTAAAAATTTTTATTAAAAGAACTCAAAATCTTCAAAATATATATCTTCCCTTTTTACACCTAGAATTTGAAATTGATTTTTCAAACTACTAGTAAGTTTTATAGGGCCGCACATCAAAATCTTTTTGCCCGCAAAACTTTTACTAGTATTTAGGATTTTCTTGAGATCAATGCGATTATCTTCTTCCGAACAGTGAAGAAAACACTGAAAATGTGGACAGGTTTTACTAAATCTTTGGAATTCCTCGTAGAAGATGGCATCCTCTTTCCTGTGAATGCAATAATATAGATCAATTTTTAGCTTTATATCAGAATCTTTTATAGCTCTTACCCATGCTATGAAAGGAACAATACCAATCCCTCCAGCTATCCAAATTTGAGAATCTCCAAAATGTGAATAATCAAATCGTCCATAAGGACCTTCATACCTAGCAAGATAACCCGTTTTAATGTTCTGATATAAACTTTTAGTGAAATCTCCACGGGCTTTGATTAGAATAATAATTGACGAATCATCAGACGTTTCTATTAAGGTGAAGGGATGAGACTCCTTTGTAAGTAGGGGTCCATCAAAACTAAAAAATCCGTATTGCCCAGGAATAAACTTAATAGCCTTCCCCATTACATCTAGAGTAACTTCAACTACATTATCATTAATGTTTTTTACATTAACCACTTTAAATAATGAATACTTTGCAAAAAATGCTAAAAAAATTTGCTTATAGAAAATTCCGAAAAAACCTATTGCCATAGGAACCAAAAGAAGAGATTGTGCGATTCCTGAACCGAATCTTTTATCAGAAAGTAAAATGTGAAGGGAGGCTAGTACAAAAACAACACTCATAAATTTATGTAGAACTTTCCATTTATCATAAGGAAGAAGTTTTAAAAGAGTGATACCAAGAATGATGATCATCAACCAGAAGGCAATGGAACCTATATTTACTGATAGTCTTCCATGAATAGGGAATGTGAACAGAAGAAATTTATCTAAATCCTTTGGCAGCCACTTATAAGCTTCTATCAAAGGATGCAGAAGAATCAAGCAGAAGCCCCAAATGCCCAAATGACGATGAAGGTGATAAATCTGATCTAGGCCACCCATCCAATCTTCAAGTTTTTTCCATCGCGATGATAACAAAAGTGAAAGTGAAAAAAAGAAATAACCTGCAACTCCTAAGGAAGTTCCAATCCCTTTTAGGGGCCAATGATTATTTTTCCAATCATCAAGGCTTGCGAAAGACCATATAACTAGGAAAATAGAAAGAGTTAAGAAGACCCAAAAAATGGGGGAATATTTTTTCACAAACATTAATTAAAAACCTATACTCGATTCTTAAATTTACGATTCCAAAAACGTCATTTCATCTGAAAAAACACATTCACTAGGTTCATTATTGCCCCCAAACTTAAGCTGTCCAATGACAGAAGTAAAAGCATGCTCCAAGTCAATCAGTCGGTAATTTAAGTTCTTTCATATCTTTTCTATGCTTAATCATATAACGCGTCCATACCTTTCTTAGTTCTTCTACTTAATAGCGCTAAGCTTGGAGCTGGTTCAAAGTTTGAATTTAACGTATAGGGTGAGAATTATTCGGCTCTATGAAAAACTCTTATTCCTTTATTAGGTAAATATTTATTTAGAGGTATGATTTCTCTTTCAGAAACAACGGATACTTCAAAAAAATTAGTCATGACTTCCGTTGAGACAATTTCAGATAGATCGATCTCCTCATCAGAGAAAACGTTGGCATAATAGAAAAATATATTTATTTGGTTTTCGTTATATTCCACGTTCACTGCTCTCAAATTATTTGTTATTGCTCCAAGAAGAGCTACTTGAAGAGAACAACGAATTGCAGAAACAGTTAGGTTCATTAATTTTGACTATCTATTTCTAATATTTTGGAGAGGATGAAGTGGGCGCGGTCGCGGGGGGAGAGGTTGCCGGGGACGAGGATGAAGTGGTCGTGGCGGCAGTAGGTGGCGAAGGTGGCGGCTTCTTGTTTGGCGGCATCGAAGTTGTTTTCCCGGCGGACTTCGGTTTGGAGGGTGGAAAAGTCATCGCTGTGGGGCAATATGAAGAAGATGGCTTTGTAGCGTTGGTTGAGATCGATCGAATTGAGCAATTTATTAATGGCGGCAAGCGTTTTAGTGCCGGCAAGATTATTGGGCATTGCGAATGAATAGGCGTCAAAGACGCCTCTATCTACAAATACTCTACCTTCTTTCGTTAGGTAGGGATCTTCTCTTTCGAGCTGAACTTTTAGAATATCTAGGATAAAGGTTTCTTCTTTCCAAGGCTCCGTGATACCCGATGCGATTTTATTAAGAATGTAATCTGTTGCGGCTTCCCGAATAACTTCTTCTTTTTGATTTTCCAATTCGTTAATAATGGAAGTTTTGCCTGATGAAGGGCCTCCGGTAATTGCATATAGAATTGCAGCGAAGAAGAGCGGGAAAGAGGTCATCATAATTCTGAAATTCCTGTTGTTCAGAATTATTTTTGTTTATCGAAAGCATTTTGCTCAAGGTAACAAGTTCTCAAAAAACTAATAAGGTTTGAAAACCGCTCAGGCGGGCAACTATTTTTTAAAAATCAATATTTGTCCTTTTTATCTCGGTTGACAACGACTAACGTCTGCCCTTAAATTATAACGCTATGAAGATCATTTCTTGGAATGTAAATGGGTTGCGCTCGATTTTGAAGAAAGGGTTTCTTGATTTTTTGAGTGCAGAAGATCCTGATGTAATATGTTTGCAGGAAGTCAAAGCTACGAAAGAAGATGTTGAGCTAGATCTTCCACAATATCATCAGTTTTGGAATTCAGCTCAAAAGAAGGGTTATAGTGGGACATGCATTTTTACCAAGGAAAAACCCTTAAGTGTTGTGAATGGAATTTTACTTGATATTCACGATAGGGAAGGAAGAGTTATAACTGCTGAATTTCGTTCCTTTTTTCTTGTGAATGTTTATGTACCCAATTCAAAGAGAGATCTTTCACGTCTAGAATATAGAAGTAAACAGTGGGATATTGACTTTCTCCATTATCTTAAAACACTCGAAAAGAAAAAACCCGTGATCTTCTGTGGGGATATGAATGTCGCTCATACAGAGATTGATTTATCCTTTCCAAAAGCCAATGTAAAAAATCATGGATTTACTCCTGAGGAAAGAGCCGGCTTTGATCGAATTATAGAATCAGGGTTTATTGACACCTTTCGAGAATTTGAAAAGGGACCTAAACACTACACCTGGTGGAGTCAGTTTAGAAATGCCCGAGAAAGAAATATTGGATGGAGAATCGATTATTTTCTTATTTCTCCGGCCCTTCGTCCTCAATTAAAAGCCTCCACTATTTTAAATGAAGTGAAAGGCTCCGATCATTGCCCGATCTTACTCGAGTTATCTAAAGCCACCGCTAATAAGTAACGTTTCGCCTGTAATCCAATCAGAATCGTTAGAAGCAAGAAAGACGGCTGCGGCCCCTATATCCTGAGGCTTACCTAATCTTCCAAGGGGAGTTCTCGCTTCAACCTTTTTTCGTAGTTCGCTTTCTATGATCCCTGCAGTTGTAGCTCCTTCTGTAGGTATCATACCTGGATTGATGGCGTTCACTCTAATTTGTCTTGCTCCAAGTTCATACGCTAGGGATTTAGTAATGGAGTCGACAGCCGCTTTTGTCGCGCTATAGACAGTGGCATAAGGCGCCCAGGATTTGCTAGCTAAAGAACTTATATTAATGATACTTCCACCTGCCGGTAGATATTTAACCGCACACTGACAAGTTAAAAGGAGGCCAAGCACGTTTAAATCAAAATGTTTGTAGAAATGGTCTTCCGTAATTTTTTCGATAGGAGCGAATTCGTACACACCTGCATTATTAACAAGAATATCAACCTTTCCAAAAATTCTCTTCGTTTCAGCAAATAGATGATCAATATCGGATGGGTGGGTCATATTGCCTTGAATGGCAACGGCATTCTTGCCAATGGATTGAACGACTCGTTCGGCCGCTTCCTTATCCGTATTGTAGTTTACAACAACAAAAGCCCCTTCTTCAGCTAAATGCTGAGCAATAGATGCACCCAAACCTTTAGACGCACCCGTAACAATCGCAACTTTTTCAAATAATTTTTTGGACATGGACGATCCTTTCAAAACAAAATTTAAATAGTGGGAAGTGTAATGAAATTATCAGTGAACCCCATTAAAATCACTATTAATATTAATTTGTTGTTAAGATTCATCTTTAGAAAATCGATTTTATTTATCATTTTTTCAAATTAATAAATAAAATGGTCAAAATGTCTATTTCGGTTGGTACTTATAACGTAGGTAAGCCTACAGATGAAAAATTAAATCAAATCGCTCGATGGCCCGATAGAATTGTTAGGGTATTCAACAATATAACTTCATCGAAGCTGGATATCGTATTTCTTCAGGAAATAAGTGGACATGATCAACATTGGTGGGCGGCAGCACTTGCTACAGCCGGTTATGCGTTTCACTATAGATCGGTTCATGATAAGTCCGGAGTTGCCCTCATCTATAAAGTCGATCGATTCGTAGCTCAGAATATAGTTAAAAAAGATTTTGAAATCGAAAAAGGCCGCAGCCGTTCAGTTGTACAAGCGGATCTATATTTGCCCGGCGTTCAAAAAGCCATTAGAGTCGCTTCCTTTCACTTATACGGCGGAAAAGATAAAACTCTCGCCAACAAACAAATTAAAGAAATTAGGGACCTTGCCGAAAGTAATGATGAAAACGTGGGTGCAATTATTTTAGGAGGCGATTTCAATTCAGACGGCGATGAAGAGCATCGTAGAGGACCTTGTCGCTATATGGATGAATCGTCCCAATACCATTATTCAACTGTAATAAATGATGCATCGGGTAAAAAAATCACTACAAACCAAGCCGGAAGAAAGATTGATTGGATTTTTGTAGGTAGTAAAGTGAGTAACAATACCCCTGCATTAGAACAATTTCCTTTGAATAAACCTCTTATGGGTGAGCCTAGCGATCACTTCATTCATGCCATTAAAATAAATGAAGGCGGCACGGGCGTTCCAGTTCAAAAAATGTTTAAGCCTATCAAAAAGGAAAGAGATGGGGTCGTGGGAGTGATTTGTGCTATTTTAGAGTGTATAGCTGCTTGCTTTGCAGCTTGCGCTGTCGGACATAGTCATCATAACCATCACCACAGAGACCATCATCATAAAATTCGTCCTAGCAGAAGAAAACATTTAGAATATCAATACGGAACCGATTTTAGATCCCACCATGGATCACACCACAAAAAGCACAGACACCATTCACATGTATCCTTTAATGTTTCATTTTAGGAATGAATCAGGTAAACTATTTAGATCGGTGCCAAACCACTGAAAGCATCACTTCAGATTGTTGTCCAAGATAGTCTGATGTGGATGTGATCTAGCGGCTTTAACAGAAATGTTAAAGTCGCTTTTTTATTTCCCTCTATTTTACAGTGCAGTTATGAAGATACAATCCTTGCTGCAAAAAATAAACGAAGAGCACTTTTATCCCTATTCCATGCAGTTAGATCTGCTAAAAAATAATCCTCAACATATCTCAACCGTTGCCCAATGGATATATGATGATTGGTTTAACTACGATTCATCGTTAAACAAGGAAAAACTAATTCATTCATTCAAAGAGCGGTTAAACGAAGAGACATTGCCTATATCGTTTGTCATTGTAAGGGGAGGCCATCCCATCGGAGTTATCTCCCTAAAATATCGGTCGGAAGAGTTTGAAAATTATCCACACGATTCTATTTGGATGGGCAGCCTTCATGTTGCTCTTCCAGAAAGGAAGAAAGGGCTAGGACAAACGCTATTAAAATTTGTGCAACGCGTAGTGGAAGGAAGAGGGCATCAGAAATTGTATTTCTACACTTCTGATCCCTCTAATGTGAAATGGTACATTAAAAATGGTGCTGAGTTAATCGAAGAGCGTCCTTTTCGTAATCACTTTATTTCTGTAATGTCAATTTCTCTAATCTCTTAATCAAAAGATAATCTAAATCCGACATAACGATCGTCGTAGCTTTCACCATAAATACTGGGATCAATGGTTTCATCCATAATAAAACCGACGCTGAGGTAGAGCTTTTTAGCGCGTGCATTGATTTTTCTGGTGATGAGTTTAATCTCTTTCACTCCAGGAAATAGGTTTAAAACAAGTTTGTCCTTAAAGGCTCTAGCAAAAGCGGTAGAGGCCACTTTTTGATCTCTATAGGAGGCTTCAAGAGAACATTGGCTTAAATAGATTTCACCGTTTTCAGATAAAGGAGAATAGGAAAACCAGCCAATCAATTTTTCGTTATTTCGAATGAATATAAATTGTTTAGTCCCATAGATGTATTCTTGATACTCATCATCAAACACTTGTGAAAGCCAGCTCTCAATCGTGTGACCGTTTTTCAATCTTAACCATTTTTCAATCGATTCAGTTGATTGGCTGTTTTGATGATACTCACGATAGGTAGAAGCAAAGGCTTCAACAAAAATTGACTTTGCGTTCGGAGCATGTAACATCATCTCATCCACTTCAGGACGTGAAATGGAAATAGTTCCAACAGGTGTAGGAAGATCCAGTAGCGGTTCTGCAAATAAAGTAAATATGGCGGTGGTAAAAAGTAAAATCGTTTTCATGAAGTGAAGAATAAATAAAAATGGCTTAATAGAAAACTTGATCTTTCAATGGATTTGAACAAATAACTAAAAATTTTACTTCGTCCTTAAAATTATTTGAAATGAAGTAGGGCTCTGAATTGGGTAACACCCCCACAAAATCTCCCTCCTCTAACACTGCCGTTTTTCCCCCTTGATTGATCTCGCACTTGCCGCTCAAGATGAAAACCATCTCTTCACGATGGGAATGAGCATGAGCTCGAGAGGCTCGTTTACCGGGCTCCAGAATCTCATGATGAACAAATAAGTCCTTAAAATTGAATAAATTAGTTAAAACTAACGATTTCGATAAAGTTTCTCCCTCCCTAGTTACAAGAGAAGTATGCGCCGTATCTCTTACATTAAATGACTTTATCATGATTATTCATCCAAGTTTCTAGTGTATTAGATTTTGAATATCTGCTAATTTCATATGATAAATTAACGGTTTTCAGCATTTTTAAATAAATTTATGTTTGACGAGATCCAGCAAGAGTCCTTTGATGAACGAGAAAAAAGAATTTTAAAATTCTGGAAAGACAATAAAATTTTTGAGAGATCGGTTAGTGAAAGGGAAAAATGCACGCATTTTACTTTTTATGACGGTCCTCCATTTGCGACAGGTCTTCCCCATTATGGCCATATCTTAGCGGGAACTATTAAAGACGTTGTTCCACGTTATAAAACCATGAAGAATTTTTGTGTTCCCAGACGTTTTGGCTGGGATTGCCATGGTCTTCCAGTAGAAAACGAAATTGAAAAGACATTTAATCTCTCCGGCGCAAAAGAAATTGAAAAATTTGGAATCGCCAATTTTAACCAAGAATGCGAAAAGATCGTTCTTAGATACACGAGCGAGTGGAAAGGTGTAGTTGAAAGAATGGGTCGATGGGTCGATTTTAGCCAGACCTATCGTACGATGGACTTGAGCTTTATGGAAACCGTTTGGTGGGTTTTCAAGCAACTCCATGATAAAGGATTGGTTTACGAAGGCTATCGAGTGATGCCTTATTCGGCGAAATTAGGCACGCCTCTATCTAACTTTGAAGCGTCTGAAAACTATAAAGACGTTGACGATCCGGCAATTACCGTTGCTTTCCCCTTAGAAAAAGATCCTGAAACTGAAATCTTAGCTTGGACGACTACGCCTTGGACACTTATTTCCAACTTAGCCTTGATGGTGGGTCCAGAAGTAAATTACGTAAAAGTGCTCGATCACGAATCGAAAAAGAATTTAATTTTAGCCGAAAGTCGCCTGTCCGCTTATTACAAAGAGCCGGGTCTTTATACTGTAAAAGAGAAAATGAAAGGGAAAGCGCTCGAAGGTCTACATTACCTTCCGCCCTTTAATTATTTCCTCGATCAAAAAGAAAAAGGGGCTTTCCGTGTAATTTTAGAGCCTTCTGTTTCGATTGAAGAAGGCACGGGTGTTGTTCACGCGGCGCCTGCATTTGGCGAAGTTGACTTTTACGCTTCTAAAGCTGCCGGCATTCCTCTTGTATGTCCCGTTAACGAAAATGGCCAATTTACTGACGAAGTGCCCGAATGGAAAGGGCTATTTGTAAAAGACGCGGATAAAGAAATCATTCGTACATTGAAGAAGAATGGTAGGCTCATTCATCAAGCTACCATCAATCACCGTTATCCTTTCTGTCCTCGTTCCGACACACCGCTTATCTATAAAGCGCTTAGCACTTGGTTTGTTGCGGTAGAAAAAATTAAAGATAAACTTCTCAAAACAAACGAGAAGACAAGGTGGACGCCTGAATATTTACAATATGGACGCTTTGGTAAATGGTTAGAAGGCGCGCGCGATTGGAACATTTCCCGTAATCGTTATTGGGGTACACCTATACCCATTTATCGTGCGGATGATGGTTCGATTGAAGTGCTTGGAAGCATTGCCGAGCTTGAAAAATTAACCGGCGCAAAAATCACAAATCTTCATCGTCAATATATTGATGATCTTACTTTCACAAAAAATGGGAAGACTTATAGAAGAATTCCTGAAGTTTTTGATTGTTGGTTTGAATCGGGTTCGATGCCCTATGCACAAAACCACTATCCTTTCGAAAATCAAAAGGTATTTGATGCAAATTTCCCTGCTGATTTTATTGCAGAAGGGCTCGATCAAACGAGAGGCTGGTTCTATACACTGATGATTTTATCGACCGCACTGTTCGATAAGCCTGCATTCAAAAACGTTATTGTGAACGGTATTTTGCTCGCAGCAGACGGCGCGAAAATGTCGAAACGCCTTAAGAACTATCCCGATCCATTAGAAGTGGTTCATAGACATGGTGCGGATGCGATTCGTCTTTATATGCTTCATAGCCCTGCCGTTCGTGCGGAAGACTTATGCTTTAATGAAGCCGGCGTGGAACTTGTTTTGAGACAGATTTTAATTCCGCTTTGGAGCTCCTACAGCTTCTTTATCACCTATGCAAGGCTCTATAACTTTAAACCCAGACGTCGAGAAGTTAAACTACCTGAAAATACGCTAGATGCTTGGATTTTATCGTGCTTGCAAAAACTCATTTCCGATGTTGAAGAGGGAATGAATGCCTACGATTTAAGTTCTGCAGTAGAACCTTTTGTGGGCTTCATTGACCAATTAACCAATTGGTATATCCGTCGTTCTAGAAGAAGATTTTGGAGCGAAGAGGAATCTGTAGATCGTACCGAAGCTTTTGAAACGCTCTATCAAGTTCTTCTTAACTTAACAAAAATTGCTGCGCCCTTCGTGCCCTTTATTAGCGAAGCGATTTATCAAAACCTACGTTCAGAAGAAATGCAAGAATCGGTGCATCTTTCCTTATTCCCTGAATATCATGGGGGTCTTCGCGATGAAGAATTAGAGAGAGGAATGGCCGCTATTCAGAAAGCCGTTAGTTTAGGACATAGTCTTAGAAAAGAACACAAATTAAAGGTAAGACAGCCCTTAAAATCGGCACATATTGCATGTTCCGATGGCGATGCCGTACGTTTTATGCAGGCTCAAAAACATTTGATCATGGATGAGCTAAACGTTAAGGATGTTTATTTCTCTCAAAATGAAGAGCGTTTTGTTTCTTTAAGAGCAAAGCCGAATTTCCGTGTTTTGGGAAAAAAAATTGGGAAAAAAATGCCCGAAGCTCAAGCCGCTATTACAGCGTTCACTCAACACCAGCTCAATCAGCTACTAAGCAAAGGCTCTTATTCATTAAAGCTTCAAGACGAAGATGTTCTATTAACGCTTGAAGACGTTGCAGTGGATCGAGTTGTAAAAGAGGGTCTTTTAGCTCAAAATGAAGGCGGCATAACGCTTGCCCTAGATAAAGTGATCGATGAGGAGCTAATTCTTGAAGGCTTATCACGTGAACTGGTCAATAAAATAAATACGATGCGTCGTGAACAAAAATTTGAAGTTAGCGATCGTATTAAAATTGATATTGAAACTACCGATCTTGTTAAACAAGCATACGATCGATATAAAGATTATATTATTAACGAGGTTCTCGCAAAAGAAGTTAATTTTGTTTCTAATAATGGAACAGAATGGGACTTAAATGGCGAAACAACGCGATTGCTTGTCAAAAAATATAATTAAATTTTAACTTCGTTTCACAAACTCGAGAGG
>JAGVJG010000008.1 GCA_020051235.1 Parachlamydiales bacterium
AATGAAGAAAAAGCTGATCGATTCCGGTCATGTGGATCCTGCAAAAACGAATAAATTAAGCCGAGGTCTTTTAATCGGAGCAATATTTGGTGTTTTTGTTGAACCTCACTTGATTCAACCTCATCATATTATCGACCATCCGATCGAAACGACCCCTCTTTGCAAACCGCACCGTAATGAAGAATGCCGCAAAGCCGGACTTGTTGAGCGTTTTGAGAGCTTTATTTTAACTCATGAGATTGCTAACTCCTATACCGAGTTAAACAACCCGGTCATTCAAAGAGAACTTCTTGAAAAGCAAGCCGAAAGAAGAGATCAAGGTGATGAGGAAGCGTCCCCTCTTGATGAAGAGTTCTTGGAAGCGATCTGTCAAGGTATGCCTCCTACCGGCGGGATTGGAATTGGTATCGATCGATTGATCATGTTATTGACTAATTCGCACTCGATTCGCGATGTGCTTTACTTCCCTTGGATGAAAAAGCTCACGTGACCACCCCCATTTTTACCCTGGAATTTCGATGCCTCTCTCAACAAGAGGCATTGAAAAAATCGCAAGGCGCTCCTTTCAAAGTTGCTTTTAGAGATTTTAAAAACTACTCTAAAGCTGAAGCCGAAAGCGCTGTTAGAGAGCTTTTCTCCGAGTTTGTAGAAGTACACATGATTTCTGCTACTCATAACTTTACAAGAGAGCCCAAAACAATCGTAAAGCTCTCTACTCAGAGCATTATTTCAAATAGTGATTGGGCACCCAGCCATACACTCGATCTATTGTTAAAGTGGTTGCATAATCCCGCTATTCCGCTTGGTCCAAGGGGATAACCAGGAATCGACAATCCTTAATTTTTTTGAGAGATAGCTTTTCTTCGCATATTGTCTTTGGATTTTTCCACTAGTCGTTTTATGAATGCTGCGCGGCTGAACAAGCACGATTTCATAAATATTGAGATGAAATTTTAAAGCGATTGACTCCACTATTGCGATATAAAGATCGCTGTGTTCGGCCTTCACTTTGTCATTTTTCTCCGCCACAATAACCAGATGGTTCTTATTCTTGATGGTTACCGCAAATGCGGCAATGTTTCCTTTTCGAATGCCATCGTGAGCATTTTGGACGGCAAGCTCGATATCTTGCGGCGCGTATTTCTTATTTTGAAGTTCTATCAGGTCACGAAGCCGAGCATAAAGAAATAGCTCACCTTCATGGATGAATCCCATATCTTCCGTTCTAAGGTAAGGGCCTTTGCCTGAAGTTGTGAAAGCTTTATAAAACTGTTTCGTCTTTTCAGGTTTATTCCAATAACCCGATGTAACGGAGGGGCTCTTTAACCAGATTTCTCCCGTTCTACTCGCCCCTTGTTCCTCATGATTATCGGGATTTACAATAAGAAGTTCATCGTTTTGAATCTGACCACAGCCCACTAAGCGAACGCCCTCTTGAGCTTCTTCTACCTCGAATTGTCGCAACTTATCTTCGTTAAAGGTTTTTACTACCGGCTCTCTCCCTATAGGACCGCAACTAACCAATAAAGTATGCTCGGCGAGTCCATAAACAGGAAAGAAGGCACTCTTTCTCAATCCATAATCTTTAAAGTGCTCATAAAATCGATTAGGAAGCTCAGGATCTATTGGCTCGGCGCCGCAAAGGGCCAACTGCAAACTCGACAAATCAAGATCGAGTTTTGAATTTTTCATCGACTCCTTGATGCAAAGCTCAAAACTGAAGTTCGGGCCCCCTGTTAGTTTCGGCTTATATTTCGAAACCGCATTCAACCAACGTATCGGTTTTTCTACAAAGTCAAGCGGTGACAATAAGGTAGATGTATATTCCCCTACTAACGGCGTTAATATAAAACCTATAAGCCCCATGTCATGATAGTGAGGCAGCCAGCTAACAGATGAATCTTCCGGTTTTAAATCAAAGGAACGCAGGATGCGTTGAGTGTTATCTTTTACGCTATCGCTAGAAACCATGATTGCTTTCGGATGCTGAGTGGAACCCGATGAATATTGGAAATAAGCGATATCGTGCGGATTTAAAAGGGGCTTATCAATCTCTCCCCCATTCTTTGCATCCGTTTTTAGTACGGGAATTTCATCAAGTGTCAGATCGTTTCCGGAGCTAAATCCTAAAAGCACGATCTTTTCTAAAATTGCCTTCAAATTCTCTTTAAACAAGGCACTTGATAAAAGCTTCTCTGTTGCCGAGTCGCACAAAATAATCTCGGGCTTTAGATCTTCTGCGATCAGCTCCAAACGAAAGATATCGGCATTCAACCTTCTTGCGATAGGAGGATAATTTGGCACCGGCGTAATACCCGCATACAAGCACGCAATAAACGCCACAATGAATTCTAGCCCCGGAGCGTACAACAGCAGTGCTGATCCCCCCGGCTCTACCTTCTCAGAAATCGCATTCGCAATCGATCTAGATTTGAGGCGCAACTCTTCATAGGTGATCTCATGCGCCTTGTCGTCCCCATCGATGTAGCGGTAGGCCACCTTGCCGGGACTAATAGAAAAATTCCTTTCAACACATTCAACAATAAACATACTGTCCTGGAATTTGTTAAAGAATATAGAGTTAATTCTGTTAATTAAATGTATTTAAGTCAAATTAACTTATTAATTATTAATATCTTAACAAAAGACAGTTAACCACAGAGGCACAGAGCACACAGAGATAACAAGAGGACAGTGAGAAACACCATGCGGCAGGCCACCTGCCGCCCTCGCCGGAGGCGAGTGTAAATTCAGGTAAATGTATACCGCCCTCCAAGGGCGGGTCTCAAGCGCCCCTAAAGGGCGCCACCGAGCCATTTATGGCGTAGCCAAAATTGCGGATGCGAGCGATGGGCGTGCTTTAGGCACGTTCGAGCGAGAGCCCTTTGGCGATATACGCGATTTGGGCACGTCAGAAATGGCCGGGGCGCGGGGGCAGAGCCCCGACAAGTGTATGCGTCGGAAAATGCGTTAGCATTTTTTGACAAATCTCGAGTAGAAATCTAATGAGCTCTTAATCAATTAGAAGAAATAACCCATTATTTTTTAGCGGTACTTCCAAAGTTTAACGGGAATCGGGCACGGGCACGCACGCGGGCACGGGCACGGAAAGCCTCTTCGAGGCAAGCGGTACTTCCAAAGTTTAA
>JAGVJG010000136.1 GCA_020051235.1 Parachlamydiales bacterium
GTCATTTAGTAAAAGGTAATTTAAAGGTCATTCGGGATTTAATTAGTATTCTTTGCGATATAACGGGTTTTTATGACGGAACATTAACTCCTAATGCAGGTGCGCAAGGGGAGTATGTCGGCATTCGTATGATTCAGGCTTATCATAGCCATCACAAAACGAATAGAGATGAAATGTTGGTTCCCGACAGCGCCCATGGAACCAATCCTGCATCCGCGAAAATGGCGGGGTTTAAAATCGTATTACTTAAGACGAATGAAGAAGGGGATATCGATTTAGAGGAGTTGAAGTCCAAGGTAAATAATAAAACGGCAGGACTGATGCTAACCAATCCGAACACGGTTGGAATGTTTAGCCCTTCCATTCTTAAGATTGCGGAAATTGTCCATCAAGCGGGCGGCCTTCTTTATTATGATGGAGCCAATCTCAATCCTATTTTATATGTCACGAAGCCCGGACTCATGGGATTTGATGTGATGCATGTGAATCTTCATAAGACCTTTTCTACACCCCATGGTGGGGGTGGACCCGGTTCGGGGCCCGTTTTATGTTCTGAAAAATTATATAAGTATTTGCCCGTTCCTTTTGTGAATGAAAAGTTTGAAGTGATTGAGAACGATGAGGAATCAATCGGAAGGATCTCAACTTATTTTGGAAATTTCGCCGTTTATTTAAGAGCCTATCTTTATTGCTTAATGCATGGAAAAAAAGGCTTAAGAAGAATTGCGGAAGGGGCCGTTATCAATGCAAATTACTTAAAAACACGATTAAGCCACTTATTTACGGTTCCTTTTCCCGATCCTTGCATGCACGAATTTGTGGTCCAAGCAGACCGATATTTAGATAAAGGGATAAAAGCGTCCGATATTGTCAAACGGTTGCTTGATTTTGGAATTCATTCTCCCACCCTTTATTTTCCTCAAATCGTAAAAGAATGTCTTTTAATTGAGCCCACGGAATCAGAATCGCTTGCGACTCTTGATCTGATGATTGATGCTTTTTATCAGATTGCAGAAGAATGCAAAAATGATCCGCAAAAAGTAAAAGAATCGCCGCATTATTGTCCGGTCAAACGGCTGGACGAAGTAAAAGCCGCTAAAGATCTAAAGTTGACGGCTTTTCTTTAATAACAAGTGGCGTCTCTTTTTTAGGTTCATCAGGTGCGCCCGACGGCTGCGCTAGTTTAATTCCTGTAAATCCTTGAAAGGCCATAGACATTAGGCCCGTCATAATAAATGTGATTCCCATTCCTTTTAAGGCAGGTGAGACTTTTGAGCTCGCCAGTTTTTCACGAATAGCAGCAATTAAGGCGATTGCAAGCCACCATCCCGCTCCTGATCCAAAGACGTAAATCATATTGGGTAAAAACGGATAATCTCGCGTTACGGCAAATAAGCAAGCGCCAAGAATCGCGCAGTTTACGGCAATGAGCGGTAAATAGATTCCCAGTGTGTTGTAAAGCGAGGGGGAAAATTTTTCGATAACGATTTCAAGGATCTGAGTAAAACCGGCAATCACGGAAATAAAAATTAAAAATTCAAGAAACCCTAAATCGATATTTGCTGCATCCACTCCAATCAAATTTAACCAAGCGAGTGCGCTTGGACCCGTAATAAACTTGTGAACACACCAATTGAGTATTCCAGAAACGGTTAAGACGAAAACGACGGCTACCCCAAGTCCATTGGCGGTTTTAAGTTTTGTTGAACAAGCTAGATAGGTACACATCCCTAAAAAGTTTGCGAGCAAGAAATTTTCTATGAAAACCGCTTGTAAAAGAAGCCCAAGCAAATTTATCGGCTCGTATAAACCCATCCACATAGTCAGCCTGTCTTCTTGTTTATGATGTTATGAAAAGCAATCATGCTTCCTATAATGAAGAAAGCGGCAGGAGGAGAAACCATCAACGCAACATTATCGTATAGATCGGGATGTTCCGCCGTTGCATACCAAGAAAGGGGAATCACTTGATAACCAAATAATTGGCCAAAACCGAAGAGCTCTCTAATTGCACTTACAATAAAAAGTACCCAGGCATATCCAAGGCCCGCACCTAATCCATCGAGAAAAGCTGGAACCGGTTGAACGTTTTTTGCCATTCCTTCTGTTCTGCCCATAACGATACAGTTTGTAATGATCAATCCAACAAATACGGATAATACTTTTGAAATACCAAAAAAATACGCTTGTAAAAACTGATCGATAATGATCACAAATACGGAAATGATCGCAAGCTGCGTGATCATTCTAACGCTATCAGGTGTAACATTTCTTAATAATGAAACAAAAAAGGAAGAAAAGGCAGTCACAAAGGATACTGACAAACCCATTGTCAAACCCACAGAAAGTCTATTTGTTACACCCAATGCCGAGCAAATCCCTAAAACCGCAACCAAAATTTGGTTTGATCCCCAGATTTGATTCGTAAAATAGCTGAGTGTGGGTGTTTTACTTAACATTTTGTTTTTTGTTTTGGAGTTTCAATAATAATGGTCGATAAGCCGATAATACTTGTTTATAGGCATCCGTTACACCGTTTCCGGTCAAAGTCGCTCCTGCCATACCATCAACAGCACTTTTGGCTTTTGGAGAAGCTCCATACACTTCGGCTACTTTCCCTTTCACTACCGTAATTCCAATAGGAGCCGAAATAAAATCCGTTGATCCATTCGGACTTTCTAGAAAAATCTTTTTTCCAGGAAATAGATTTTGCCAAGGTTCTTCTGTAATATTTGCACCAAGTCCCGGCGTTTCCTTTTGATCGTACCAAGAAATCCCAATAATGGTGTTGGCATCCGGTTCAATTGCAATGTATCCATAAATGGCATCCCAAAGTCCAAATCCATTTACTGGAATTACATAACCGATGGGCTTTTCTTTCTCAGGATTTTCAACGTTCGGCAATATTTCATAAAACAGTTTCCAAGGAGCTCTGTAATAGCCAAGTTTTTTATACTCACTTAAATATTTAGTCTCATCCATGCCTATATCTTGGAAACTTTTAATCTCTCCTTTGTCATTTGTGAGAGAGGGAATGAGGCGTTTATTGTAAATTTCAAGGATTTCTTTATTGCTCGCCGTTTTAATTTCAGTTGATGGTGTCAAAATCCCGTTGTCAAAGATTGCAGGCGTTATTTTTCCTTCAGATTCTCGAATAATAAAATTGCCTTCAGGGGAAAAAATTTTCGCTGCCATCATCATTTGTTTTGAGCGATCGAGATCTTTTGCAAGTTCTTTTGGTTCTGCAAGTAGGGCGGCTAATATAGAAAGTATAACAGCGCAAACCACACTCAAAATGATCATAAATTGGATGGTTTTAAAATCGCTATAACCTTTAGGTTGCATACTCAACTCGTTTTTTTACCCTTTTTTTCGAAAACTTTAATGCGACGTAATAATCAATAAGAGGCGCAAAAACATTACCCATTAGCACGGCAAGCATCATTCCTTCGGGATAGGCGGGATTGATGACACGAATGACGATGACGACTAAGCCAATAAAAATTCCATAAATCCATTTTCCTAAATTTAGTGAAGGAGAGGAAACGGGATCGGTCGCCATAAATACAAGACCAAATGCGAGACCACCGAGTAAAAAGTGTTTGTAGGCTGGAAATCCAAATTCAGCAGGCGCCCAGGCTCCTTGAGAAGCTCCAATAAAATAAGACCCCCATTGAAAAGCAGCGGCGGTAAAGAATGCCCCCACAATGACGGCCACCATCGTTCTCCAAGAACCAATTCCCGTAAATATTAAAAAGAGAGCACCGAGTAAGCAGGCCAAAGTGGAAGTTTCACCCATTGAGCCTAGTTTATTTCCTAAAAAGAAACCCCAATCAGAGTTTAAGGGCCCTATCCCATAATTTAAAGAGGCAAAATTAAAGGCGTCCTCGTAATAACCAGGAGAGAGTCCCAGGCCTCCTTCAGTTAAAGGCGAAGTTACAAAACTTCTTAATTGATCTGCATTTAAAGAACCAAATAGAGCGTCTGAATGAGTCGTTTTAAAAGTGACGAATTTTTCTTGAAGCGTCGAATAAGTAGTGGCCTGATCCCCGATTGTATTAGAGGCAATGGCATCGATATGAATTTTCTTAATTTCAGGAGGAACATTAAAAATATTGAGGCGGGTCGCTTGGGTATAGGCATCAAGAGTTGAAGTGCCGGCTTCTTGATTCATTTTAACAAGACTTTCTCGAACAACAGTGGGATTGGTTCCTGCCCAGACATTTCCTGACATCCGACCGGGAAAAGCAAAAAATAAAAAGGCTCGGCAAGCCATGGCCGGGTTTACAATATTCATCCCTGAACCCCCGAAGACCTCCTTAGAAAGAGCGATTCCCACCCCAATTCCAATCGCCGCCATCCAATAGGGGATCGTTGGAGGTAGAATCAAAGCGTATAAGATCCCGCTAACTAAAAAGCCTTCCGTTATTTCGTGATTTCTTGCCACGGCGAAAAGGGCTTCACAAAGACCCCCTACCGCGTAAGAAATAATTACTATGGGGATAAAAGCGGAAAGTCCTAGCCAAAGAATAGTGAGGTAGCGTTGATCTTTCAGAGCAAAATCAAAATAAGATTTTAATGAACCTAGTGACCCCAAGTATTCATTCATCAAGCGAAAATCGCCGCTTGAATAAACCATGCTTTGAAGTCCGGTATTCCAGATGGCCATCAAGATGCAGGGTAAAAGAGCGACTACTACAAGGATCATCCAACGTTTGATGTCGATGGCATCTCGAATATGGGGGCCCTTTTTAGTATTGATCGGCGCTTCATAAAAGAAGGTATCGCCGGCGGATATTAAAGGTTTTATTTTACTTAGCGGTTTTCCCGGTTCAGTTAAAGAAAGTTGAAAGTCAAAAAATCGGCGAAGCATCCTCCTATTTAATCAAAATTTTAAAGAGACATCAAATAGAAATTGAAATATAAGGTCATCTTGATATTGAACTAAAGGGTGACAATAAAAGGTTGCTAAGCCTACAATTTAAGCGATATATGCCAAAAAGATGGTTTTTAGTTTTACCTTTAATTTTGTTTGCGGTCCTTTTATTTCATAATTGGATTATCTCTACCACAATTCAATACTCCTTCTTAAACAAATTAGAAAAAGTTTTTGACGGTGAAGCCTATTATAACCATATCGAAAAAAGCGCATCGGGTCTTCTCATCTCTGAACTTGAAATATACAAAGGTGACGAGCGTGTTTTTAAATGCTCTGAACTTGAAATTTCCTACGATATCACTTGGCTAAAACCAGAAATTCATCTCCGTATTGAAGCGCTTAAGCCTGTAATTGATCTTTCAAAAGCAAAGTTGAATGCGATTTCTGAATCTTCTCAACCTTTCTTAAAAGTCACCTTGGGTGGCGAGATTAAAGAAGGACTATTAATTACCGATGGAATTGAAACACCTTTTTCAGTCACGACGACAACTGAGAAAGCAATTACAGTCGGGGAAAGCGTTTTTAAAAAGTCAGGCAATGATTGGAATCTCACATTAAACTCGTTTGAGCTTAAACCCCTTTCTTTTTTAGCTGAAAGTTTAGGCATAAATAAGAATATTCACTTTCAAGGCGTAGCTAACGGCAATCTTAAAATCTATCTCGAAAAAGATAAAAGTCCCACTACTGAAGGTCATGTTTCGATCGATAAATTTAAAGCGGACTTGGGGAAACACAACTCCGAAATTAATCATGTCGAATTCGATTTAGAAAGAGGAGAAGCGCTCGCTTCATCGCTTCCCGTATTAAAAGGGGTGATTTCGTTTAATGGAGGCCGTATTGCCACCTGGCAACACAATTCTCCTTTTGAGCTTAAAGATGTGGATGGCCATATCCGTTTATTGAAGGATGACGAAATCCAAATTATTTTTAATGGCCTTGAAGCCATTGAAACCAACCACAAAGTTATTGCCGGTGAATTTAAGGCAGAATTAAATCGTTTAGAAAAGATATCGATTGAAGGAATTTTTAAGGCAAAAAGTGGAGCACACGGAGAATCTGAGCTTAAGCTAAAGATCACCGATGTGGGCGCTCCTTATAGTTTGTCGGAACTTCACTTAAAAAATTTCGGCTTATTTGAATATGCGTTATTCGACAAGATTGCAAAGCGAGTTTTAAAAGCCTTTCCTTCCATCGATTTTCAAGGCGGATTAATTGACGGCTCTTTTAAAGTCGCAATCCATAACTCAGAACCGTCTGATATATCTGCCGATAACCTTTCGATCCGTAATTTAAAAGTCTATTTCCCTGAATGGGATGTCTCAGCTTATGCTCAAAATGTGTCGGGGCTTTTTAACCTGAATTTAAATGAGGTGAATGCTCGTGAAACGGTTGAAGGTGAGCTTTTAGTCGTTAATGGCGATTTAAAGTTTCACTCTCTTGCTCAAGAGCTTTCTCATTTTTCAGAAATTCAAACTAAGCTCAAAGTTGTTGATGGACATTTAGAAAAATCGGTGGCATCCGTCACTTTGGCAGGATTAAAAGGTTCTGCAGAAATCGATTGGCTTGTTCCGGAAGAGCTCATCAAAATTAAATTGGAAGGAACGGGGTCCGATTTAGCTAAAATGATGCCGCCCCGTTTTTCTAAAGGGATCATGCGTCACTTGAGTAAAGAACGTCTCGTTGTTGAAGCGAGACTTTCTGAGGAAATTCAGGCGCTTAGATTAAAAGGGGAGCTATACGCTTTTGATCCTTTCAATGCTTTAAAGCAGAAGCTTGAATTTGGTTTTGATTTAAAGAAGGGCGACACTCCTCTTAAAACTAAAGAAGAAGAAGCCTTTTTTAGCCAAGTGGCTCCAAAGTTATTACAAGAAACCCTTCCGGCTTCTGTTCTTGGAACCGGCCTTGCAATGAGCCATATTTTGCAAGGAGATGAAGCGATTGAAGGGCTCTTAATCACCAACGGTTGGTTACAAGCCAATGAGATTAATCTCGAGCGCTACATTAGTCCGTTCTTATTTCCAAAGGACGATCTCATTTTAAGCGGCACAGGGTCTATCAATGCCCAATTCGATTTGAAAGGAATGAAAATTTCTTATCAGGCGAAGAATTTGGTGCTTGAAAATCCCATTTTGTTAATCAAAATGCCTTCCACCGTTGAAAAAGGCACGCACTGGGTTGATTTCTACAGCAAAAGCCATGCTGGCCAATTAAAGGTACAAGACGCCGATTATTTCGATAAAAGCAAAGGGCTCTATATTTCAAATATGGAAGGCAGCCTGAACTTTTTTGACAAAATGCTTTACCTCGATCCCATGAAGGCCGAAGCAGGAGATTTAAAATTTTTAGGCGATCTTACTATTGATTATTCCGATCCGGGTGAAGGTGTATTTGATCTAGCTATTCGAGCGCATTCTTTACAGGGCCCCTATTCTCAGGCAGCCGCTCTTTTAAAAAAAATTGATCCGAATTTGTTCTTAACGGAAGTTCCTTTAGAAGCGGCTCTACACCTTGATGATCCTGGCGCTATTTTAAAATTCCATTTCATCCCACATGAATATGAATGGGATGCGAAAGTTAGTGGCTATTTAACCGATGGCGAGCTCGATTTTAATCCCCATGCCTTGAAAGGCAAAGATATTGGACTGCATTTTTCTTACGATCGTGAAAAGAAAACCCTAATGTTTGATGATTTAAACGGTCTTCTCTTATTTGGTGAGCCGAATCATGAAGAAAAATATACGTTTGAATCGGAAAGATTTGGCTTTGAAGATTTTGAAAATTTGAAGGGTTTTTTTAATTTTAGTTTAAATGATTTGAAAGGAGAAGTGGGTAAACTTCAAGGTTCAATCTTTAAAGAGGGTTTAGAAACGCACATTGTATTTGAAGAGCCAGTTTGCCATTTTGGACAATTAGGCTGCACAGCCATGAAATTAAAACTCGATGAACTTAAAAAAGTGAATCAGTTTAAATTTGAAAGCCAGTTCCGTTTATCATCCTTGGTTTATGAGCTTAGTCGTTTTTCTAAAACGGGTCTTTTCTTTATTCCTCCCGCCTTATTTCAGAAACTTGCCGACTTTAACTCCTCTTCAGGAGAAGTACTGTTAAAATTGGAATACGAAGGTGATTTTAGCCATCTCACTTTTTCTATTACGGGAGAGGATCTCGTTTTGGATACCAGAACTTTTAAAGAGGTGAAAATTGAGGGTGAAAAGAAGGGCAACCTTTGGACAATCAATGATGCAAAAATTGACGATATAAATATCAGCCTTGACGCTCAAAATTTAGAAGAGAAGTGGAAAATTAATCATCTTGGGATTAGAAAAGGCGATCTTTTGCTTGCAGGACTAAAAGGGGAATGGAATGAAAATGACCCCCGAATAGAAGCTGACATTGCGCTTTTCGAGCTCGACCTTAATCATCTTGATTAAGTGGCCGATAGCGAAATATTAACAAAGCAATATCAGCCAAACGGCATCTTTAAAGGGACCGGAAAAGTTATTTGGGATAATGATTCCCTACGTTTGAAGATTCGAGGCAAACTGAACGATCTTCAATTAAAAGACATCCACTTCGATAATAAAGAGCTGTTTGAAGTCGAATGGATTCCTAAACAAGAATGGCGTATTCAGAATTTAAAACTTGAGCCTCATAGTCGTGATAATATTAGCGATCGAGCGGCTATCACGGTTGAAAGAGCAAGACTTGATTCAAACACAAATGAACTTGATCTATTCCCGCTTAGATTTAGTGTTGATTCGATTGCGATGCCGTGGTTTGTAAAATTTGTAAAAGAATGGGCCGATATTAAGGGGTCACCTGCCTTTGATAAGGGCCTATCTGAAATCAAGCAATCCGGACGCTTTGAAGGATCGCTTGTAATGACCCAAAAAGAGGGTGAAAGAACCCTTAATTTCCATCTTGCCGATGGAAATTATTTCTTTGATGGACAGTCTTATGATCTAAAAGGGCCTCAAGTCGAAATTACACCAGAAGAAATACGATCTGTTACCCAGTTAGTTAAAGGAAAAGCGCTTCTTTGGGTAATTATGAGAACCGTTGCGCCGGATTATGATCGAGGCGTGGTTGTCATAGCGGATGGAACTTATCAAGAGCAAGAGCCTATCACTTTAAAATGGAATACCGAACCGGGCTTTTTAGTGGTCGAAGAAATCAAAGGTTCAGCGCAAGGACTTACTTTCCAATTAAAAGAAGCCGGTTCCACTCCTGATTTTCTATTGCTGGAAGGCGATATCGGTTTTGATGGAAGACTCGCAAAAGAATTAATGAAACCTGAACTTGCCGCTAAGATGGAAGCATTCGAGATTGGTAAAGGCTTTGGTTTGAAAGGATTGTTTGCGCTCGCAAGACAAGGCGAGAACTATGCTTTTGAAGGCGACCTTTACGGACTTGGAGTTGAGCTCAAAGGGTATCGTTTTGATCAACTGGTCGCAAATGTCAAAGCGGACGAAAAAACACATGTCATCCGAAATCTTTCCATTGTTGATGCAGCGGGTGAAATATTTGTTCCTGAAATTAGAGTGGATCTCACAGGTCCAGGTTCTTTATCCATTCCGAAAGTTGAAGTAAATGAACTTAGACCCAGCCATCTTTATGAAGTCGGCAAAGGTCGGCCCGCAGAAACAAAGCCCTTTTTGATTAGACAGCTAACGGTAAGCGATGTGTATGGCGCACCTCTTTCCGTAGAAGCGTTAAGCGGAAAGGGATCCTTTCATTTTGCAAATCCTGTGAAAAAGAATTTACATAACACTATTTTTAAGATTCCTGCTGAAATCCTTTCTCGTATCGGTATTGATCTTATTGCTCTTACGCCCGTTACAGGCCATGTGTTTTTTGACATCAGCGACGGTCAGGTTCATCTTTTAAAATTCAAAGACGTATATAGCGACGGCAAATTGTCCAAGTTTTATCTTTCTTCCGACTACCCCTCGACAATCGACTTCGATGGTCAATTAAATATGCACGTTAAAATGAAGCAATACACTCTCTTATTTAAATTGGCGGAACTATTGACCTTCCATATTGAAGGAACCTTAGCTAAGCCTACTTATTCTCTTAAAAAGCATGGAAAAGAAGAAATCTCTTTCAATGAAACTGAAAATTAAACTTTTAATCGCCTTACTTTTAATTTTAGCGCCCTTTGGAGCTATCCGCGTCTGGTATAAGCTGACGGATAATTTTTATATCGAAGGTATTCAAAATAATTTTCCCTATCACGCTGAGTGGGATGTAAAAGCGCCTTCTAAGAAAGAACAAAATGATTTTCTCGCTTCGATTCAAAAGCCTCTCAAATATTTGAACAAGGGCGCGCAAGTATTTGCCTTTGAAACAGAAGATGGCAAATATGTGGTGAAGTTTTTTAAGTTTAAACATTCAAAGCCCTCCTATTTTGTCGAAATACTACCCCCGATCTACCCCTTTAAAGAGTATAAAGAAGCAAAAAGAGTTAAGAAGCTCGACAAGATTGCTCTCATCTTTAAAGGCCATATCGATGCCTATAATCATGATAAAGAAGATACAGGTTTAGTTTGGCTTCATCTCAATAAAACGACGGATCAATTTCCCAATGTTCATATCATTGATAAGTTAGGTCGTAGTTTTACGATCGATCTAGATGACATCGTTTTTGTCGTTCAGAAAAAGGGTGTGGTACTTAGGGATGCTTTAACTAAAGATTTAAAAACCAATGACCCGAAAAAAGCCGAACAAGATTTAAAACTGATCGTGGATCTTTATTTTAGAGAGTATAAGAAAGGAATCTATGACTGCGATCATGGACTTGATCACAACACCGGTTTCACCTTTGATGGACAATCTTTTAGATTTGATGTGGGCAAAATGTCATATGGCGAAGAGTATAAGACCCGCGCTTTCATCGAAAAAGATATGATTAAAGTTACCTCTATGATGAGTGAATGGCTCGATCGTCACTTCCCACGTTATGAAAAAGAGATCATGAAGGAAGTAAAAAGCCATGTGGACTCCCATCTACAAAATCTTTGAATTATTTTTTCCTCCCTTTTGTCTTTCATGTGACGAAAGAATGGACCGTGAAGAACATCTTTTGTGCAAAAGCTGTTATCAAAATCTAAATGAATTTGTAGAGCCCTTTCAATTATCTCCGTTTTATGCAACGTGTCCCATTTGGGATTCAGTAGGGCCTTCTCAAACCTTAGTGACCCATCTTACACAAGGTAAACCCTACTTAGTGGATGCCATAGCTCCCTTTCTTATTTATCGCTTCTATCAGCTCGAGATTGAGCCACCGAAAGCTATCACTTTTATTCCGACAAAGCCTCACGTGAAATGGTCTTTGGGATTTTGTCCGAGAGAACTTCTGGCTCAAACTCTATCGGATTTATGGGGAATTCCTCTTCAAGATTGTTTAACTTGGGAAAATGATCGACTCGTTTTAAAAAAGGAACTCACGGAAAACCGAATAGCCGTTTTGGAAATGGACGATGAAAAACTATTGCAAGAGGCGGGATCTGAACTTGATAAGAGAGAGCTAATTGCCTTTATTGTATCCACTTCTTCTTGTGGAAATAGAAAACCATGCCCACTACCAAAAGGGTCATCGCTCCTAGCATGATATCAAAACCGTAACGATGATGGAGTCCCGGCATGATGTCAAAGTTCATCCCATAAAGCGAGGCGAGGAATGTTAAAGGCACAAATAAGGTCGAAACAATCGTTAAAAATTTCATAATCTCATTCATTTTTAACGAGATGTTGGATAGATAGATATCTAGCATGCCTGATAAGACATCTCTAAAGCCTTCTATTGTTTCGACCATTTGGACGGTATGATCATGTACGTCGTGAAAAAAGAACCGGGTATGATCGGTAATTAAATGCATATCCCTTCTTTCTAAAGTGCTAATGACTTCTCTAAGCGGCCAAATATTTTTTCTTAAAATGGCGATTTCCCGTCTTGTTTTTTGTAATTTTCCAAGTATTTGAGGAGTAGGTTGATCGATCAACTCAAGTTCAAAATATTCAAGTTCATCATCTACTTTTTCAAGGCAGCTAAAAGCTTGGTCAACAATCGTGTCCATTAAAGCGTAACAAAGATAGTCGCTTCCATAATCTCTCATTCGCGATCCATCTTTTTTTATGCGGGCTCGTACAGGATCAAAGATATAGTCTGATCTTTCTAAGAATGAAATTAGATAATTTTTTCCTAAGATGATACTGACTTGCTCATCCTCAATCTTACCTTCCTCACGTTTAAAAAAGAGGCGGGCGACTATATAAAGATAATCCTTATAATCGTCACA
>JAGVJG010000156.1 GCA_020051235.1 Parachlamydiales bacterium
AGCTTTTCTTGGGACGTCGTCGCCTCAACTTTCAAATCTTGACCCATCTGGCTTTCCCAATAACCGATGAATTCTAAAGGGACGATCGTGGTCCCTTGATGAATCGTTTGGAAAAAGGAATGCTGGGCATTGGTTCCGGGCTCACCCCAATATATGGATGAGGTATCGAAAGGAACCGGATCGCCATAGCGATCGATTCTTTTGCCATTGGATTCCATTTCGACTTGTTGGATATGGGCGGCAAAGCGATTAAGCATCGATGAATAGGGAATAACGGCGAGGGTTTGGTATTTTAAGAAATTGCGGTTCCAAATCCCTATTAAAGCGTGAAGTAGAGGAATATTTTTGTTAAGATCCGGATTTAATGCGGCCAAATCCATGGCATGCGCGCCTTTTAAAAACTCGATATAAGCTTTAAAACCGTAAGCAAAAGTTAAAACAACCCCACCAATAGTTGAGGAGGCAGAAAAACGACCGCCGACCCAATCCCAGATATAGAAGCATTGAAGGTATTTATCTTTATTATCCATGGGGCTACCTTCACCGGTCACTGCGATGAAGTGTTTATTGGAATCGAGTCCTGCCGCTTTAAATTTTTCTCTCAATATCGCTTCGTTGGTATTCGTTTCAAGGGTACTTCCCGACTTTGAAACAACCATGATCAGCGTTTTTTTGAGATCAAGACCTTTTAACACAAGCGCTGCGTCATCAGGGTCGACATTTCCTATAAAATGAACTTGACGATTCTTCTTTTCAAATCCCTTTAGCGCAAGGTATATGGCCTTTGGACCGAGTTCAGAGCCCCCAATACCCACTAAAATCAAGTCGGTGAACCCTTCCATCTTGGACTCAAAAGACTCAAGCTTATCCACCTCGCCTTTTGTAAGGGCAGCCGCCTCTTTTGCGACTTTGTTTGGATTGGGGCGATCAAAAAAATCTCTTAAAGCCGTGTGCAGAACCGAACGGTTTTCACTTGGAAAACCTTCTATAAAATTTAAAACATCGCCACTTTGCATTTTCTCCATCATGCCAAGCGCATTTGTCTCTTGAGCAAGCGATTTTAAGCCGTTCAATACTTCATCGTTAACTTGTTCGGTTGCATAAAAGGAGCGATAAGGACCGCTTTCAGCTTGATATTGTCGAATCCTTTCAGGAGTGATCGTTGCCGGATCGGCTAAATTGATAGGATGCTCCGCTAACCGTGACAAATTTTGATACGATGGAAGCGATACAAAAGAAAACTTGGTGGCAGATTTAGTCATACTTTGTTTATCGGCTTCGATCGTACATTTTTTCAAGCGGAAGATTAAGCGACTCTCCCACCGTAACGACCGTTCCTCCGGCCGCATTAAAACCCAATAACTTACGTCTTGCCTGAGGTGTGATCGAATGGCTCAAAACATAGAGTTCATTTAAGCCATCCCATTCACTCGTTAAATAAGGCTCAAAGATGATTCGAAAATCATCAAGCTCATTCATTAACAATTCGTAGCCTTTAAATTGATACTCATCAGCATGAACGGATGGAAGCAAAATACCTTTGTCGCTATATGCCTCTAGGCTTTGACCGTTTAGCGTATAATGAAAATGACTGTAAAGTTCGCGATTTATCAAACGTGCGCGTTCAAGCGCGGTCATTGACTCGCATCTAAAATCTAGCTTTAACTTCAACCGATCGGGAATGTTAATCACTAAATATTCAAGATATTGAGAAAAAGCGATCGCAGATTCATAGACATCCCCTTTAATTTTAAAAAAAGGAGATCCTTGATAGAGGGTTAACGAGTTTGTGTAAGGTTCAAATTCGGAATAAAGTTCATTTAAAAAATGATCAATCGCAAGATGAAGGGCTTTTCCTTCTCTTTCATCTCCGAGCGGATAGGTTAGATTATCAACCAAACCCAAATCCAAAAACCAATCGATCTTTTCATTTCTTGCGACGGTTTCAAGTGCTTTTCTTCGAGCAGGCTTGAAATCAAGCAAGCTCTTCATCCGTCCATCAACAACAATCATAATCTCTCAAACTGGTGATAGCGAATGAGTTTGCCTTTTTCTCTCCATAGTTCATCGAAGAAGGAGGTGCCATAGTTTTCTAGCTCCTCTTTATAAAAAGGGGCCGGATAAACGGATCTAAAGGAAGTATTTCCTCCCATCACGGCAATCATCCAAGATGAGTAGTCTTCATCATCGGTCACTAAAGTTAAGAGTGCGCCTTTCTTCATGATTCTTGAAAGTTCGGCCACAAAAGGAGCTTGGATGATGCGGTGCTTCGCATGCCTTTTTTTTGGCCAAGGATCGGGGAAATTAATAAAGATAGCATCGACGCTTGCATGGGGAAAATAATGAAGCGTCACCTTCATCCCCTCTCCGCAAATTCCGATTAAATTGGGCAATCCATTGTTTTGGACTTTTGACCAAATCTTTCGAATTCTAGGGAATTTTTTTTCGATCGCCACATAATTAACAGTTGGATTTATTTTCGCTTTTTCTGCAATCCATGTGCCGTTGCCGCTACAATATTCAATATGTAAGGGATTCGAATTACCAAAAATTTGTTCGTCTTCCCAGCCTGGAAAGGCCCATTCTTGGTATTTATCGTAATATTCAGGAACGTAAAGGATTCGGTCTTGGAATAGAACCTTTCTTTCGTCCCATTTAAAAGGAGCTTTTAAGTTTTCCGGTCGCATCTTAGGTACCAATATGATACTATAAAAGTATGATTTCGAGAAACGATCCCTGTTGGTGTGGGAGTAATCAAAAATATAAGAAATGCCATTATCCGGCTCTGCCCCCGTCGGACCTTAAAAATAATTATTTTAAGCAATACGGCATCCTCGTAAAGAACGATGAACAAATAGAGGGCATTCGCCAAGCGGGCCACCTGGCAAGTAATATTTTAATGCAGCTTGTGAAGACCGCCAAAGCCGGCGTTACCACCCAACACCTCGATGATCTATCAACAGAATTACATAAGAAAGCCGGTGCAACTCCCGCTGCGCTCAACTATGGCCACCCCCCTTTTCCAAAAGGCATATGCACCTCCATTAATGAAGTGATTTGCCACGGAATACCGGGTCCCTATGTTTTAAAAGAAGGCGACATTGTCAATATCGATGTGACCAG
>JAGVJG010000091.1 GCA_020051235.1 Parachlamydiales bacterium
CCGTTGGGTGGAAAATCCCACAGAGCTTTTATTGTTTATTGTAGAAACATTACAAAAGTTGCCTGTCAAGGTTCAAGATGAGCTCGAAAAAGACTCAAAAGCTCTTCTGATGGTTTCACCTACACATGCCTTCCGTTTAATACCGGGATTAAAGCCCTTTGACGAAACATGGAAAAGTAATTCTTTTACTTACACCCTAGTGAGAGATCAATATATAAATCCGGCAAAAAACTTTTACGATCTTCAGCAAATCCGTAAAGAAGGTTTTGAATTTATTATTGATGAACTAATTAAAGAGGTTCCCTACGATTTTCAACCTAAGTTTAGGCAGGTATTTAGCCTATATCCAGGCGCTTCCACGCCGGCTGAACTGGGTCGTTATATTTTAGATTTAATTAGTAATGATTATGCCTTGCAAATAAGAGGCAATCCCGTGATTGGTAAAAGGCAAGTTTCACATTTATTATATAAAATACTTCCTCTTCGTTTTTACAATGAGATTGAATCTGCGCTTAATGAACTTTTTTTAAATTATAGCAGTGAATGGAAAAGTTTAAGCGACAAATTGAGCTCGGACGAGATTATTACTGGCGAAAGAATCGAACACTTTATTCAAGACGTTCTTTTAATTCATTTTGATACGACCGCTGTAAATAAAGAAATTGTTCATGAGTTAAGAAATAAAGCAATTGAACTTGGTTTATTAAAACCAGATCCTATTCGTTTTGGTGATACAAATTGGGCAAATTATTATTTTGGTTTTGTGGTCAATCCTGCTAACCAAGAATTTGAATTATGGCGATTAAGCCCTTGTGGGCTATCCGGAGAGCCCATGTCTGAATGGGATGAATGGTTATATGGAAAAAGAAAAGATATTCCATGGGGCATTTATATCCATCCGTTTGAATACAAAAGTTAACCATAATAATGATTGACTTTTGATCTTAGTTTATTGTAAAACTATTCTCCACGATCGATTAACGACATTGTTTTTCAAACAGTACGATCTGATTTTCAATAGGGAGAATATCATGAACTTAAAGAGGTTTATTTTACCTCTAGCGGCGATGTTCGGTATATTTGCTTCACTGAACGCCGAAAACGACCGTCAAGACGGTTCGCGCTTTCAAGAAGAGCTCAATGAAATTGACTTTCAAGCTTTGCGCGATTTTATCAATACTAAACGTCAAATTGACTTAAAAGAAAAAGCCAATAATTTAAAGATTTCCGGTGACGTACGTTCCGAATGGCGCCATTTGGCACAAAAGGGTCGTTTCACACCATTCGGTAAAAATAACCGTTTGCGCGGTGGAGATGCTGTTGACCCTGATGGTATTCCTCTATCTATGAATGACTTCGATGCTGAGGCCAACGTTTACTTTGAGTACAACACGGATCGTACATGGGCAGTCATGCAAATTCAATACGACAACTCCGCAGGGGTTTTCGATAGCGATACGGCATGCTCATGCAAATTAGGTCCTACTTCAACCGACGGCGATGCACAAGCGATTACGGTATTCTTAAATAGAGGTCAGTGCTTAGCGGATCCTGAAGGCTGGCACGGTTCTGGTAATTGCAATTCTATCTGCCTTAAAAAAGCTTATTTTGGATATAACCTCTACACCTGTGACGATGTTCGCCTAGACGTTGAACTGGGTAGAAGACGTTTAAATAACGCATTTGATTCAAAAGTTCAATTTTCCAGCCAATTCGACGGTATATTATTTAAATACTCTCAACCAGGTTGGGGTGTAGATAGATGGTATTTGAACGTAGCTGGGTTTGTAGTTAACCAACGTATCAACCAATTTGCATGGATCGCTGAAACCGGCTGGATGAATATTATGGATAGCCGTGTCGACTTAAAATACTCCTTTATCAATTGGAGAAAAAGAGGTCGCAGCGAGTGCTACTTTATTGAAGAAATCGGTGTACGCAATCCAAGAGCGTTTGACTTCATGGTTTCGCAAGTTACCTTGGCTTATAACTTAAGAGAAGATCTTCTTTGCAGACCTGCACAAGTGTATGGCGCGTTCTTAATGAACCATGCAAGACACCGTTTCCGTTATCCTAAGATTTTATCGATCGTAGATTCGATTAATCCTGAAACGGGTTTGCCGCAACGTACAACCACTTTTGAAGTGGATACTTGCAAAAATGCAAACTGGGCATGGTATGCCGGCTTTAAAGTGGGTAAGGTTGTAAAAGAAGGCGATTGGTCGATTGAAGTTCAGTACCAATACGTACAACCGATTGCTGTACCCGATAACGATGTTCGCGGTATTTGCCGTGGTAACGTTATTGACTACACATTTACCTCTGTATTTATCGGAAATACCAACTTCAAAGGTTGGAAATTAGAAGGCTTATACGCTATTACCGATAACATCACTTTAGATGCTATTGTAGAATGGTCGAAAGCGGTTAGAAAGAATGTTGGCGGTCAAAACCACTATTCTTGCTTTAAACTAGAAGCGATCTACGCATTCTAACATTACTTGGGGGGTGAAAATCCCCCCTTATGTAATTTCTGTGGACCTTTCAAATCATAATTTCTTACTCTTGTCCCGCTCTCATTGATAGTCAGTAGTTTTTTGATTGGCCAGGAAGAGCACATGATCTCAAAATAATATCCTTGTACCGTTGTAACTGTATTTGTGACTATTAAAGTGGATTCATTTAAATTGAGTTTTCCGCTTATGAACACAATTTCAATGTCATAGTGCTCGTATGCAGGATGAGAGTGTTGTAAATACTTTTTTAATACGTTGAATATTCTATCATCTACATTTAGTTCAGGAATGGAATATTGAGGAATTTTTGAATCATTATAGAATGCGATAAAAAGATTTCGAGCGCCTAGAATATATTTATACCGGTAACCAATTTCTTCTTTTTGCTCTGATGTATAAGTTTCAAAAAAGACTTTAAGAGGCTGAAAATAGGCTGATTCATCGGTTAGAATCGACACCTGTCTCTCTATAGGATCTTTCTCTATAAAGCTTAGATAGGCGTTGCTTCTAAATGGATATTTTCTTGAATATCTTCTACATAGTTCTGTTTCACTTTGAAGCTTTTGTTCCCAAGAAATGTTATTCATTAGAGTTTAAATTGGTGTTCGGTTCCGTTTTGTAAACGAACACTAATATAATTATGATAATAACCTAACGGATCTTGAAGAAAAGTTTGTTTACTTTCTTCTATAAACAAGAAGGGCTCTCTGATTTTTAACTCTTTACAAAGGGATTGGAGTTGCTTTTTTGACAACATATAAATCGGGTATTCGGAAGAGACCTTTCCTGTCCTTAATTCAACATCAATTACATATGTTAAGTTGCGATAGTGATAAGTAAATTTAAGTGATCTAACATTGTCGTCAACTATAGGTATGCAACCATTAAGTTTAATTAAGCTTTCGTCGACGGGTTCTAATTGTTGGCTCCGAATTAAATTTAAAAGATGGTGGTAGGCTTTATCTCTATAAAGATTGGAAGGCTCACCGATAAAAATAGCATTTGCGTGAACCTTACAAACGCGGATGAGATCCCCGTTTTCCGATGACCTACACTTAATGTTTATTTTGAAAACTTTAAACCATAATTCAAAGCCGTTTATTAACGGGCCTTCTTTTTGGCTTAGATTAGGCCAAGAAAGGATTTTAGGAACAATATCAAGTAATTCAAATGTTTCTAAACCGGATGATAAGGCAAAAGGATGTAAATAGCGTTTAGCTTCTTGGGCGATTCTTAAAATCAAATTATAAGAAATAAAATCGAAGTCCGTTACGATTTCCCCATTTGATGAGAGAATCAAATTAAATGAATATTCTTTCCACTTACAAGTAACGATATTCTCAGAATATAGATTAAAGCTAATGGCGCGTTCGTTTACAAAGGCAAAGGGAAATCTTTTGTTAAGATACCCCCTTACCCCGGCTATAATAGCGGGAGAATGTTCCACGGGGAAAGTGGCCATGGCCCGAATATAAGAATATTAGTATTTACCCAAAAGAGATAGCTGCAGGAACTCTAAATTTACGGAACATTTTTGCAGATATAGGATTGCTTGCCCCTTTTGTTCCCTGCTCAATGATGACAGGAATTATAGGTATATCCTTAACGGGGAACGTTTCTTCAAAGTGTTTTACAGCCTGTTTAACATCAGGATTACTGACGAACACGCATACAGAGATCCCTTTACTTAAGGACATTACGATTGCATTGTTGGTTGTTAAGTTGCAGCTGAGAGGTTCCGGTGCAGGCAAAAATACTACTCTTAAAAGCCGATAAAGTTTCTTCATCCACAATGAATGATCTTTTTCGTCTTCAATAAAAAAGCGGATTCGTCGTCTTTGAGAGCCCAAAAGGATGAGAGTTTCATTCCACGCTTGATGATTACAAATATAGATGGCAGGGCCTTCCGGAATGTTTTTTAATCCATGATAAGTCAATGAGAAGTGTAGGCAAGATAAAATCATGGCTACAAAGCGGGTCACATAATCAAAAAGCTGATAGGTAATGACAACCCCTACACTTAATGTGATGGTTCCCATCAGACTAAATCCTTGAGCCGCAGTAAGCCCAAATATCTCTCTCGTTGAATAGATTAACGCTGAGGCTAGCAATACCCCGACAAAGCTCATAAAATTTGCAGCCGCAACGATTTGACCTCTGGTGTCATGGGGCGAATTCAGCTGAACAAAGGAGTCCATAGGGATTTGATACATTCCGCCAAATAAACCAAGTAGAAGCACAGTAGGAATTACAGCGATTAAATTATGTGAGAAAATATCTAGAGAATAACAAGCGAGCATAACGCCAAAAGCCGCAATCGGGACTAGGCCGAGCTCTACAGTTTTACCTGATATTTTCCCCGCTAAAATTGAGCCGGTACCAATTCCTAAGGCGGTGAGTAAAAATAAATAGCCTCCTTGAACGTCGCTTAAATCAATAGAGTGAATAGCGTAGGGAATTATATTAAGCTGAGTAAAGGCCCCTAAAAATAGGAAAAAGGCTGAGCCTAAAACCGCCGTCAATAGAGAAGGAACCGCTTGAGCTAGTTTTAAACTTGAATATATCTCTTTTAAAAAGAGTACGTTAAAGCGTTTGGTCGACCCGGCCGGATCGGTATATTCGATACAAAGGCTGGCTAAAAAACCAATCAAGGAAAGTACGGAACATAAAATAGCGGCCGCAATAAAGTTACGATCGGAAACATCTAAGATAAAGGAGGCTATAAAAGTTCCTAATATAATCGCCAAGAAGGTGAACGAGGTCATTATCCCATTTGCTTGGGTAATCTTTTCAGAGGAAACGATTTCCGGCAAAATCCCATATTTTGAGGGTGCAAAGATAGCGCTATGAGTGGCCAGGCAAAATAAAATCCCAAGCAATCCCCATTTAACTTCGTAGTGAAAGGCAAAAACGCCTGCCACCATGATGCCCACTTCAAATAACTTAGTAAAAATAATGATGTTACGTTTGCTATAGCGATCGGCTAGCATTCCTGAAGAGGCGGAAAACAAAATGAAAGGAAGTACGAAGATCGCGCCCGTCAATGCCAATACCTTATGCGATGCTTCCGAGCCTTCAATCTGAATTAAGAAATAGACAATAAGAAGCTTATAAATATTGTCATTTAAGGCTCCCAGGAATTGCGTTAGGTTTAGATAAGTATAAGATGAAAATTTTCTTATAATGAGCCAGTTAACGCTTTTTTTTAATAAAGATCTTAACATCTCCATTAAGTATGCTTTTTTTAGTCCTTTATGGCAACATAACCAACCACCTATGGACGTCTTTGTAAGCAATCGATTAGAGGTTTTATACGCCCATTTTCTTGAAAATTTGACAATAGTTCCTTTTAATTCCCTTACAATTGTTGTTCCTAGCCCTGCTCTCAAAGAGTGGTTAACATTTAGCCTTGCAAAAGACAAAAATGTTTTGCTGGGGGTTGAAATTATCCTCATTGAAGAAGCTCTTTTCCCCCTAAATTTAAAAGAAAAGCCCCCTTCCTTTTTGGATCTTGCCTTGAAGATAGAGTCAAAGTTAGAGGGTATCGAGGAAATAAAAAAATTTGTTAGGTCCCCGGCGAGAAAGTTTGCCTTAGCAGAGAGGCTTGCTCGTTTGTTTCAGAAATATCACCGTAATATTTCACGGATGAAATCCGAATGGAAAAAAGGGTGGCAAGCCGAACTCTATCAACAAATTTTTAAAGAATGGAAAACGGGCTGGGAATGTGTTGAGCCACAAAATTACAAACTATTCGGCGTTTCTTACTTATCTCCTCTTGAAAAAAGGGTTTTTAAAGACTCCCAAGTTTGGCTTTTCTCTCCTTGCCTGCATTATTGGGAAGATCAACTTTCAAATAAGGAACAGGCGCAGCTTGTCAGATCGTTTGTAGAAAAAGGGATTAACGACACTCAAATAGTTGCGCTTGAAGAGGCTCTCATTCCTATTAATCCTCTTCTCGCCGCCTGGGGAAAGCTAGGAAAGCATGTATCCTTATTGGATGAGCATGAAAATAGGCTTTATACAGCACCTTTAAAAGCAGTCGAGACTTATGAAGAAGAGCCGGGCGATACGTTTGCCTTCGATCATCCGATGTCTCGATTAGATTATCTTCAGTGTGACATCTTATATGGAAAGAAATCGCAACCCCTTCAAATAGATGATGATTCCATAATTTTTCATGAGTATGCCTCTCTAAAAAAGGAAATGGAGGGATTAAGAAATCACCTTCTCTATTTTTTTAAAGCCGGCCTTCAACCAAAAGATGTACTGATATTAGTTCCCTCCATTGAAAAGGTTAAACCTTTTTTACCTTTAGCCTTTAAGTCAGACATTCCCTTTTTTATCGGGGAACAAACCGTAGTAAATGAATCCAAGGAACTTTTCATTCAATTTTGGGACTGGGTTATAAAAGGCGGAACAAAGCTTGCCTTTTTCGATTGGCTTAAAGCGTCAAAATTAATGGAGCTGGATTCCATTCGAAAAATAGAAGAGCGACTTTATTTTGATTCGGGGTTCGTTAACTTTAAAAAAGCTCTCGATGCGCTAAAAGAGGAAGTAAAATTAGGGAAACTTGATGCAAGTGAGATTGAACCTTTAAGAGAATTTTTGGTTCTTTTTAATAAAATAGAGACGCTGATTTTACCCGCTACAATGCAAAAAAACCTCAACATTCAATCATGGGGCACTATTTTTAAAGGTAGCCTTTTTGAAAAAGAAGCTCCTTTAATTCTTGAATCGATTGTTCGCCTTGAAAATACAACTGTAAGCGATTCATTTGCCTTTCATAGCGCGTATCAACATCTTTTAAAAATTATTGAGAATAAAGAAAAAGAACTCTTTGCAAGCAATTTAAATTCCGTTCGAATTTCCTCGTTATATCCAATGAGACTCGTGCCTACTGAGGCCGTTATTCTTATTGGATTCAGTGAAGAAGAATTCCCCAGAAAAGAGAAAGTCGATCCTCTTGATGAATCTCTTCCTTTTACAGACGAACCTATGCCTACGAAAACACAGTTGGATCGTTTTTTATTCTTAGAGGCAATATTTCAAGCCAGGAAGTATTTTTGGTTATCATGTTCTTCGCACCCTTCACCACTTTCGCTCGAACTCAAGGAATATTTAGATCAAGTTTTTCCCACGGTTCCCCATTATAAACATAGTGGTTCACGGTTGGACAAAATTAAACCTTCTGAATGGACTGAGGCGGATTTTAAAATAACCTATAAAAGGCCTGCCCTCTTATCTGTTAAAGACTTAAGAGAAGTATTTGAAAATCCGATCAAAGCCTATTTAGAAACACTAAACATCCGGGTTTCCCGAATTAAAGAAGAGCCGACACCCCTAATACCAGATGGGCTCGATCGCTATTTATTTGAGAAAAAATACGCTTTAAAGAAAGAACACCGTCTTCAAATGGAAGGGCGATTTACGGATGTTTGGGTTGAAAAAAAGGTTGAAGACCTATACGGATTGCAAGGGGAAAGAATTCAACTCGACCCGCCTCTTGAAGTAGATGAAACAAGGATTTATGGAACGTTAGAGCCCGTATGTGAAGCGGGTATTATTCTTACCAAACGAGATAGCGCAGCAAGGATCAAAGAAATTGCCTCTATTTTAGTTTGGGGATTAGTTAATGATTGCGCCCCTGCTTTTAGGCAAAGGGACAAAAAGGATACCAAGCTTTCAATAAACGCAGAACAAGGATTAAAAATCGTTCTCAGACACTACGATTTAGTTAAAGAACAACTGTTTCCTGTTATGCCTGATTGGTTATCCATTGTCGCAAAGGGGGATGTTGAAAAACTTAAAGACGTTTTCGAAGAAGAAGACAATCTTGAAGCCCGTTTTATTATTGATCGTGGCTTGAAAGCGGAAGCAGTGATTGAAAAGTGGCAGCCCTACGCAAGTGAACTCCTTCTTTTAATAGGAGAAGACAAATGAGCCACCTTCCTCCAAAAGTAATGATAGAAGCCTCTGCCGGGTGTGGAAAAACGTATAAGATTGAAGAAATCGTACTATCTCTTTTAGAAGAAGGGTTTGAGCTGAAGGATCTTGTCATTGTTACATTTACAAATTCACAGGCAGCCGATTTAAAAAAGCGGCTCTACAATCGTCTGAAGAATACAAAGACAAAACAGGCTGAAAGAGCGTTCAAGTTATTCGAAGAGGCCAATATCTCTACTCTTCACAGCTTGGCCCAAAAAGTTTTGTATGAAATGGGACCTGCCATTGATTTTAACCCTGAATCCATCTCTTCATTTAAAGATTTTAAAATAAAATTCGCGTCCCTACTAAAATCGATACCTGCAGAGTATTTGTCGAACGCTCAGATAAAAAAACATCTTAATAATCCAGAATTGCTATTAAAAAAAGTTCACAATCTTCTCGGAAAACCTGTTGAGTTAAAGAAAAGCGCGGAATTCAAAGAGACTTTTCTAAATTTGCTTGAACCTTTTTCTTACAGCGAGATTGAGGCCGAAGTTCGTTCTTTAATTCCTCATTTTAAAAAAATTGAGGCTTCAAGCATTGAGGGCTTTTCATCACTTAAAGATAAAAACTTCGACGCTTTTTTAAGCTGGAAAATACCCCTCTTTGAGAATGGTGAAAAATTAAAAAAGGCGCCCGTAGATCTATCTTTGTCTGTAAATCTGAAAAAATTATTGCAAGATTTAAAGGAACTACAAGATCAAACTCTCAGTGATGAGACCATAATCAATACCCTTGTCTTCTTTTGCCGAAATGAAAGAAGCAAAAGAAGCGAGGACGTGTATGTATTTGATGATCTCATTTTTAAATTAGACGAGTTAAGTGAAGATGAGGCTTTTCAAGAAGCTTTTAAAAAGAAATATCCCGTTGCGATTATCGATGAATTTCAAGATACCGATAATGTTCAATGGAGAATATTTCATCGCTTATTTGAAAGATTATATATTGTAGGCGACCCTAAGCAAGCCATTTATAGGTTTCGCAATGCTGATATTTATACTTATTTTGAAGCGGCCAAATCGATTTCTCACAAGTTGACACTGGATACCAATTATCGAACGGTTCCTTCTTTAATAGATAAATTGAACCTCCTATTCCAGACCCCCATGCCGCTTTTTAGATTGCCTCAAACGGGTGAACATATCCCTTATCAACCCGTAAAAGCAGGAAAAAAAATGGAAGGAGGTCATCTAGAATTTGTCGTCGGAGAAAATGAAGATGAATTTTTCCGTTATATCACGACCAAAGTAGCTGAGGATGTTCCTTCTCAATGGGCTTGTTTAGTCAAAACAAATGAGATGGCAAAAGCATTAGCAAAGCAATTCTCCGATTGTGGAATCCCTTACTTAGTCCAAAGAAAAGGCTCCATGGCTTTTTCTCGTGCTGGGATAGCCCTTCACCAAATATTAAGTGCAACAAAAAGGCAAGACTCCATCCGCGCGGCTCTCTTGTCTCCTTTAATGAGATATTCTTTTGAAGAGATAAATCAACTTCAAGATCTCAATCTCTTTTCTTTAGAAGTTGAACGATTTTCTAAATATAAAGCCGCTTTACATCGTAGTTTTGCAGATTTTATTAATGCTTTTGAAGACGATTTCTTACATCGTATTGCCAATGATCCTCCTCTATTTTATGAGTGGGAAGGCTTGGTTGAAGAGGTTCTTTTATTCTCACAAAAAAATGAGTGGACGGACTATTTTTTAGAAGCCGATTTAGAAGAAGAAAAACGCTTTATAGGCGATCCTTCCGGTGTAAAGATCATGACGATCCACGCTTCAAAGGGGCTCGAGTTTGAGAAAGTCTTTGTTCTGGGCATGATAGAATCGGTTAAGAAAGTGCAAGAAGAGGAAGAATTAGCTGAGCTCATGCGGCTAATGTATGTCGCTTTAACGCGAGCTAAGACAGAAATTTATATTCCCTATTCCTCTTCTAAAAATACGTTAGGATCAAAGTTTTTTGAGCATTATGGAGAATCCTTTGACTTGTCTGAACTTGCCAAGAAATTAGATTCTAAGCTTATAAATTGCCCCTCAAGCTACCCATCGATTAAAAGAAAAAAAACATTTATCGAAGAGCAAAACATCGCTCTTTCATTTCAAAAGGAAGACTTAGTTTCCTACACCTTATTAAAGAAGAGAAACAAAAATCTTCTCACTTTAAATGAGGAAGCCCTTCCAAGAGGTGCTGAAATGGGAATTTTCTTACATCAGGTTCTTGAAAAGATTGATTTTTCTTTAGCCGTGGATCTCTCTTCTTATTTAACGAATACCGCTTTTTCCCTTTATCAAAAGGATATTGAAAAGATGGTTAGCAACCTTTTAAATGCTCCTTTGATTAATCAAAAATCACTTAATGAGCTCTCAAAATGCAGACAGTTAAGAGAGATTTCATTTACCTATCCAAAGAACCATCAAATGGTACATGGGGTGATCGATTTGATAATAGAGGTTGAGGGTGAAATTTACTTAATCGATTGGAAAAGTCATGCCCTTTCGCAATATGATGAAGAGGCACTAAAGACGGTTGTTCAAAGCGAAGGATTTGATTTGCAGGCTGAATTTTATTATGAAGCCGCTATGCGTCATTTTGGAAAAGTGAAAGAAGTATTGTTTGTGTTTATTCGAGGGCCCGGAGTGTATCGATGGATCCGTTAGTTGAATGGCTTAATGATGCTGAAATTGCCCCTTTAATATTAGCTTTAGAAGAAGGCCATACGTTCAAGGGAGGCCTTTCACTTGCAGCTTATAAAGAGCAAGAATCGCTTTTTAAGGAGCTCGTAGAAAGAAGAAAAGGCGATATCCCTATCCCCATTCCCTTTAATGAAATCATCGAACTTACAAATGAACAAAACACACAAGTCAAACAAGCGATAAATAAATCTATAGGGTTAATCGTAGGGGGGCCCGGAACCGGCAAGACTTTTACAGCCGCAAAACTCGTTGAAGCCTTAATTCAGGCCAATACCACTCGTTTTGAAATGGTATTTACCGCTCCTACGGGAAAAGCAGCGCAGAGACTTAAAGAGAATTTTAAAGGCAGTGAAGTGCAAGCAATGACGCTACATCGGCTACTCGGTCGAGAAGAAGTTATTCTTCCTTACGATCTTATAATTGTAGATGAAGCATCCATGATAGATCTAAAGATGATGTTAATGCTTTTGAAATCGCTTAAGAAAGGATCAAGGCTGCTTCTCATCGGGGATGTAAATCAATTGCCTCCCGTTGAGGCGGGCGCTCCTTTTCAATCCTTAGTCAGCCATTTTCAAGTGACCCCTTTAAAAACTTGTTTAAGGTCCGATTTATTTGAGTTAAATCATTTAAGCGATCTGGTTTTGAAGGGTAAAAGCGATGAAGCGATCGACTTTTTATCTGATCCTCAAAGAGAAGCTATTAGTTTAAAATCGTTATCCATACCCACTGTTGCACCTATATTGACTCCCCTGAAGAAAGGTAGGTATGGAGTTGAAGGCTTAAACCGCCAATTCGTAAAACGAGGGCGTGTTCCCATCATTATATTAGAAAATAACGAGTCTTTAAATTTATTTAACGGCGATTTTGGCTACTTGGAACAAGACGTGGCGGTAATAAATAACATTAAATATCCCGCAAATATATTGCCTCGTTTTGATTACGCCTTCTCTTTATCTATTCACAAAAGCCAAGGATCTGAGTTTGAAGAAGTGCATTTATTGGTTCCGGAAGGCGCTGAGCGTTTTGGGAGAAAGCTTCTTTATACAGGCATAACGCGAGCAAAAAAGAAACTCACGATTTATTCTAATATCGAATTGTTAAAAAAGGTGATTGAAACAGCTTCTCATCGAGAAGTGGGCTTGTTTTAAAATGTAGGTAAAAATAAACCACAGAGACACAGAGAACAGTGAGAGTATGAGCAGCATTAATCTCTCACCGGCCTCTTGTTTTCTCTGTGTACTCTCGAGTCTCTGTGGTTTAAAGGTAATTGGGAAAGGAAATTCAATGTTAAAAGTAGTTATAAGTGCAGCTTTTATTTACATGGAACCGACATTTGAGAATGTCGATACAGAAGTTATTTATGGAACTGATCTTAGAGTGGTCGGAGAAACCGATAGGGCTTATTTAGTAATTACTCCTGAAGAAGATAAGGGGTGGATACGTAAAGTGGCTGTTAAAGAAGCGCATCAAGAAGGGCATGTTGCCAAAATTAGCTCCCTATGGGCAAATGTTTTTAGAGAAGCAAATGTTTTCAAAGAGCCTTTAATCCAATTGCCTTATGGCTCAAAAGTTTCGATTATTGATGAAACCGACAAACGCTGGCTCAAGATGAAACTGCTGGATGGTCGTATTGGATGGATCCAAAGAGGTGATTTGTCGGTAGATAAAACAGTGACTTTAGATGAAGCCCTAGCCTTATCAAAGCGGTTTTTCGAAACACCTTATACTTGGGGTGGTGGAACGGCTAATGGAATCGATTGCTCCGGGCTAACACAACTCATTTTTCGGGAAATGGGAATAAAATTGCCTCATAGTGCGCGGTTACAACAAAAAATGGGTGCGCCAGTTTCAAAGGAAAGTCTTCAAAAAGGAGATCTCATTTTTTTTGCATACCCTGAAAACGGCAAAGTTGTTCATGTCGGAATATATTTAGGAAATGATCAGTTTATCCATTCTCAAGCAAAAGTGGGAAGACCGGGTGGTTTGATAAGCGTTCTGTCGGAAGAGCCGTGGAAAGGGCTTTATCACTCTTCCGCCCGATTTAGTTTCCCCGAGAGCCCTTGATTTCTCGATATTTTTTTATTAATTGGGCGGCGATTGGCGCCGCCTCTTTTCCATATCCACCATAACGAAGATAAACGACAACGACAAGTTCCGGTTTTCTGAGATACTCATCTTCAAAAGACAGGCCCCCAAACCATACATGGGTGTATAGAGGGCGTTCATTAGGTTCATCCAAATTAAGTCTCTCAAGACTTTCGGAGGTTGACGTTTTCCCAACTAAAGTGGGACGTACATCAATAAAACTCGCGATAAGTTCGGGATGCGCATTATAAATTTTTGAAAGTTGAAATAATGAGTCGCTGATAGTTTTATTCACGACCCGCTTCATGCCTTCTAGAAGGATTCTTCGAATCGGGTCGGGCATGTATACGCTTCTTTTAAGCTCAGGTTTTGTAAACACGACGGGATTGATGCTATCTAAATCAATAAGAGGGGTGAATAAGGGGAAATCTATTCCCGCTAAATTTAAAGCTGAATCCAAAGGATAGCGTGCAAGTTCGGGAATTTCATCCAGTTCCGTGCTTGATTTGCCGGCCCGGCATTTTAAAATTTGGGGTTTAAGAAGTCGCCCCTTATTCGCGATTGAAGAGAGAAACACGGTAGTTTGAAGCGGAGTAACAACTAAAGTATGTTGACCGATGGCAGTTGCATAAAGACCCGTAGGATTAGTCTCAAGGTCTTTTGGCAGTTTTCCGCTTATTTCTCCCGGCAATTCAATCCCTGTTTTTTCTCCAAATGAGAATTGCTTTGCCGATTCAATTAGATCGTTTGGATGTTTAATGAAATCCATGGCGAGTAAGGCAAAGTAAGGATTGGAAGATTTTTCGATGGCGGTTACAAGATCTAATTGGCCTAAATGATTTTGGCTCGATCGCGGAATCCTTCCTCCCTTATATAATTGAGGAATTGCCTTTCCATTACGATCATAGCCGACATAAAGGTTTGAACCACTTTTAAAAATTTGATCTCGAATTTCAAAAGATGCATGAGGATCTTGTTTTAAAGCGGTGTAGGCAGTTACTAGTTTAAAGATCGACCCTTGAAGCGTCGATTGGCGAAAGGCGTGTGAACGTAAATAACCATATCCGTAAACAGGATAAAAACTTTGAGCTAAGTCTTTTAACGTATGGTCTTTTTTGCCCTTCAATCTCCACGGGGCTTTAACCGTCGTAGTTCTTTCAGCTAGGGTTCTAAACGTACGTATATAATCTTCGGATTCTTCCCAAGATAGCTTTTCAATGACTTTGTTGAGATTTAAAAAAGGAACCCGCACATAATGGTCAGTATGTGCTCCTTTTAATATTTCCTCTCTAAATAGTTTGAGCGTTTCGCTAAACTCGTCTTGTTCTTTAATTTCTTTTAAAAAACTTAAAATTAAACTTGCTCTTCTTTCTTGCCAGAAGTGATCAAACTGTAATTTTTCTTCTTCATCAAGGTAGTCGAGGTAGGGTTTTGGATATTTTTTAAGGTCTTTTTCAATCTGTCGTTTAGTTGCAATAAACGATTTTTCATTATCTTCACGCCATTTTTTAAAATTTACATCTCGAAAGACTAATCTTGCTTTTTCTTTAACGGCTTCTTCGATTTGAATATAGGCCTGCTCGTGCAGTCGATAATCTTCAAGCGAGATTTTTGACACTTTTTTCTTAAGGGAAAGGGTAAATTTCTCTGGATCGACATTCAGTAAAATAAGGTCCGATACGTAAGGATTTAGACCCGCTTTATTCAGAGTTTTGAAGGCTTGCTCAAGATTTGTAATTTCTAGTATTTCTTTTTTAACAGGGCCTGAGGGATTTAATATTAAGTCGAGAAATAAACTCCATGTGAGGGGTAAATTTTCTTCATATACTTCATCTGCTTTATGATTATAGCGTTCTCGTTTAAGTGGAATGATTCCATTCCAAATCGCATCAATCGAATTTGTATCTTCTAAAACTCTTTTGATTTCGAGTTGCTGACTCCTTTTATCAGATGATTCGCTAAAGATATTAGGATCAAATCCCGGGTAGCTTGCAAAAGCAAGAATTTCTCCCGTATTCGGATCCATTGCAACAATGGCCCCTCCTTTAATAAAAGGAGTCTTTTCTGCTTTTATGGTTCCTTTTTCATCGATTTTAACTTTGGTTTCCCTAGTTTCTTCACTTAAAACCAGCAATCTTTCCGCCTCATCTTGGAGTTCTTTTGAAAGACTTAAAAGCAACCTTTCCCCGCTTTTTGCGACTCTTGATCCAGGGTAATTCAACACCAAATGACCTTTATTATCGTATTGTGCGGTGATCTTTCCCCTTTTTCCCCTTAAGACTTCTTCAAATTGCCCTTCTATACCCCACTTTCCAACGGTCTCTTTAGAAGTATAAGCAAGCTCATCAAGTTCACGTATTCTTCTCTTCACATCGCTTAAAGAGGTATGTGGCTCAGGTAACGGTAAATCAGCCCCTAAATCGAGAGCTTCAAGAAATAATTTTAGCTCCTCTCTTTCAAGGAGGCGACCTTCATATTCTTCTTTTGAAATGATACCCATAGCCCCAATAACATGAGAGGCAAGTTTGCCTTGTGGATAAACTCGGGTGGCTTTTCTTTCGACGTGAAGACCGGGCCAAAAGAAGGAAAGTAAATTTAATTTTAAATATTGTTCTTCGGATATGTGTGATTTGATCGAATAGGGAAGCGAGTTAAATAGGGAGGCTTTGGCGTGGATTTCATCTTGAAGTCTCTCTGGATCAAGCCCCAGATGGCGATGGAGTAAGTGACTTAGATTTTTAATATATTCTTTTCTAAGCTGTTTCTTAACCTTATTTCCTTTTTCGTCCTTTATCCAGATGGTTGATGGAATTTCTTTCATCTCACTATAGACGATTGACAATTCATAATTTAATTTATTTAGGGAAAAAGGCTCGTTATACCTGTCTCGAATGGTTGCCCGGTTTGCATGGAGAATCTCTGTTTTTTTGCCCGGCTTTCTTGCCTCGATCTTTTTTTCTTCATATTCGTGGAATTGCAGTAGCCAAATCCGCAGCAAAAACGCTGCAAATATAAGCAAGATGGCATAAAGGATTTTATTAGCCTTATCTGGAATGTCTTTTAAGTTATGGTCATTCACCTTAAGTGATAAATCTCCGTTGATAAATATCCGCTCATCGCCGCATAATACTTTAAAACGCGCCTGTAGTTCAATGGTAGAACAGTAGCCTTCCAAGCTACCAGTGTCAGTTCGATTCTGATCAGGCGCTCTTTTTACAAATATTATTAACCAAGACCGAAATCTCCCACAAATGTAAAGCAGCTTTACTAAGCCTTTTACCGGGAGATGCCGTCGTCAGCATAAAGGGACAAGGCTTGGCACAAACACAAGTCACTATTAAGGAGCTCTTAGAAGCAGGAGCCCACTTCGGACACCAAACTCACCGTTGGAATCCGAAAATGAAACGCTTCATTTTCGAAGAACGCAATGGTCTTTATATCATTGACCTCGCGAAAACCCTTCAACAATTGCGCGATGCTATCGATGTCGTTATCGACACCGTTACTCGCCACAGATCGATCCTCTTCGTAGGTACCAAAAAACAAGCTAAGCTCGTTGTTCGCGAACTCGCGGAAGCTTGCGGCGAATTTTACGTATGCGAAAGATGGCTCGGCGGCATGCTCACTAACTTGAGCACCATCCGTAAATCTGTTAAAAAGCTTGAAAAAACCGAAAGAGACATGGCAAATACCGCCAATCTCTATACGAAGAAAGAGCTTTCGTTGATGGGCAAAGATCAAATTAAATTAGATCGTAACTTATCCGGCGTTCGCGCAATGCGCAAACCTCCAGGCCTTCTTATCGTAGTTGATCCTATGAAAGAACACATTGCAGTAGCTGAAGCAAATAAGCTTGGCATTCCTGTAATGGCTCTCGTAGATACAAACTGCGATCCAGATCCTATCCAACACGTTATTGCTTGCAACGACGATGCTTTAAAGAGCGTGAAGTTAATTCTTAGCGCCCTCGGCCAAGCGATCATCGACAAGAAAAACGAACTCAAAATCGCTCAACATAAAGGCGATGAAGAGGAAGTTGTAGAAGAGCAAGTCGAAATGACCAATGAAGATGCTTTAAGAGCGAAAGAAGGAGCATAATCATGGCTGAAATTACGCCGCAAATGATTAAAGAACTCCGTGAAAGAACGGGCGTTGGTGTTGCGAAGTGTAAAGAAGCGCTGGAAAAAACAAACGGAAACATCGATCAGGCAATCGAAGATCTTCGTAAGGCCGGTATGGCATCTGCAGTTAAAAAAGCGGAACGCGATACTAAAGAAGGCCAAATTGCATTTGCTAACAACGGTTCCACTATTGGTCTCGTAGAAGTAAATGCGGAGACCGACTTCGTTGTTCGTAATGATCGTTTCCAAGAGTTTGTTAAGAATATTGCCGAGGAAGTGGCGAAAACAAAGCCTGCTAATCTCGAAAGTTTCTTAGCACAAAAATACTCGAAAGAACCTAATCTTACGATTGACCAATATCGTGCTACTATCGTTCAAGTGATCGGCGAAAACATCCAGATTAAGCGTATTCAAACGCTTGAACAACAAGCTGATAAATCGATCGGTCTTTACTCGCATTTAGGCGGTAAGATCGTTACAGCGGTTGAAATTACGGGAGATAAAGGACAAGATGATCTCGCTCGTGATGTAGCCATGCATGTTGCTGCGGCAGAGCCGACTTATTTAAATCCTTCTCAAGTTCCGCAAACGATCATTGATCAAGAGAAAGATATTGCTAAGACGCAGTTAAAAGGTAAGCCTGAAAATATCATCGATAAAATCTTAACAGGTAAAATCGAAGCTTATTTCAATCAAGTTTGCTTAACTCGTCAGCCTTATATTCGCGACGACTCTAAGACAGTTGAAGCTTATGTTGCTGAACGCGCTAAGACCCTTGGCAAACCTTTGACCTTAGCTAACTTCCTACGCTGGAAAGTTGGTCAGTAATTTCTCATCTACCGGACTTTCAGTCCGGTAGAATTATTCCGAATAAATAAATTTCCGTGCCCGTGCCCGCGTGCGTGCCCGTGCCCGATTCCCGCAAGATATTGGTCTCCACCTGCATTCGTTAAATCAAATTCTAATTTAGCGGTACTTCCGATGTTACCGGGAATCGGGCACGGGCACGCACGCGGGCACGGGCACGGAAGCTTCTTCGAAGCTAGCGGTACTTCCGATGTTTTGCGGGAATCGGGCACGGGCACGCACGCGGGCACGGGAAAAGCACGGGATCACGATGGACTACTAAGTTGTTAATTGATATTCTCCGTCTATTATGAAACGAATATTGGTCAAACTCTCCGGCGAAATGTTGCAAGGAAATGAAAAATGCGGCATCGAGCAAAACTCGCTGCAACATACCGCTTTAATGCTTCAATCTCTTAAAAAAGAAGGGTATGAAATCGGGGTTGTTATCGGCGGAGGTAACATTTTTCGCGGGGTGAAATTAGCCAGTAATGGACTGAATAGAACGGCCGCCGATCAAATGGGGATGCTTGCTACTTTGATTAACGGGGTAGCGCTTAAAACAGCGCTTGAAAGCATCAACATTACCGCTTCCCTTTTTTCAGCTGTCGATTGTCCAAAAGTGGCCGAAACCTATCAATACGATAAAGTTAAAAAAGCCTTTCAATCGGGGCATTTAGTTATTTTTGTCGGAGGAACGGGTAATCCCTTTTTTACAACGGATACGGCGGCTGCTTTAAGAGCGGTAGAAATTGAAGCGGATTTAATTGTAAAAGCGACGAAAGTTGACGGTGTATTTGACAAAGATCCTTCTAAAGAGGGCGCAAAAAAATACATCAACATTAGTTATAACGATTATTTGGCGCAAAAGCTTGGGGTTATGGATTTAACCGCTATCACATTATGTTTTGACAACCAAATACCTATTTTTGTTACGAACATGAAAAATTTAGGCAAAACCCCTCTTAAAGATTTAATTTCAAAACAAGAGGGAACACTCATTAAAGGCTAAACTATGGCATCGATACTTGACGAAGCAAAAGAAAAAATGAATGGGGCTTTAGAGCACCTTAAAACTGATTTGAAATCTATCCGTACGGGACGAGCGAATACCTCACTTTTAGATGGGGTAATGGTAGAAGTCTACGGCTCTTTAGTTAAACTTAAAGAGGTGGCATCCATTACGGCCCCAGAAGCAAGACAATTGCTAATTACACCGTATGACTCCAAGAATGTGAACGTTATCGCCAAATCGATTGAAAAGGCCGATCTCGGGGTAACGCCAATGGCTGACGGAAATGTAGTCAGAATTAAGATTGCGCCCATGGACGAAGCGAAGCGGAAAGAGATGGTAAAGATCTCTCACAAAAGAAGAGAAGACGGAAAGATCACCATAAGAAATATTCGCAGAGATATGAATGAAAAGGCCCGTAAGCAGAAGCAAGAAGGCATTTTGCCCGAAGATCAGTTAAAGAAAATTGAAAAAGGCGTGCAAGAACTTACAGATAAGTTTTGTCAGCTAGCGGACGAGGCAACTACCCTGAAAGAAAAAGAAATCATGACGATATGAAGTCCTTGCGTTAAAAAGCGAAAATTCGATACGATGGAGCCACTTTCGGCGCGGTAACGTGCATAAAGTTAGCTAGATAATACACTAGCTAAGCCGGTTGTTTAACCTCCGGCCCCATCGTCTAGCCTGGTCCAGGACACCGGATTTTCATTCCGATAACAGGGGTTCGAATCCCCTTGGGGTCAACAGTTAAACAACGATTAAGAGTCTTTAGCTCAGTTGGTAGAGCACCTCACTTTTAATGAGGGTGTCGATGGTTCGAGTCCATCAAGACTCATTCTCTTTTAATATCTTTTTAATCTCCCTATTCAGTAGTTAAATATTAAATTTAGTATAATAGATTTATACTGAATTTTTAATTCGGGTTTAATTTACTAACAGTTTTACTGATTCCTCCCCTCTGAAAAATCCTCACTTTTTTCTTTAAAATTGCTATAAGGGAGAAAGAACCATGGCAGAAGAATTTCCAGATAAACCTATTGAGTGTACAGAGTGTAAAAAGATACCCGCCATCATTTACACCGAAATTGTTGGCGACCAAATGACGCATACCAGCATGTGCGCGGATTGCCCAGAATATTACCGACGTCTTCATGGCGGATCGAGCGCGCTTCACCTCGCCATTACTGAGGGCGCGGCTTTGGCTTGTGGCAATTGCGGCACTAGCCTTGAGGCCATTCGTATGGGTCATCCTTTTGGATGCCCAGTATGTTATGAGATTTTCTCTGAGAGTTTATTTCAAGAGCTGGCCCATCAAGAAAAACTTCCTGCAAGGCTGATTCAATATAAGAAAACCATGCCTGTTCATATCGGTAGAAAGCCCGGGGAAGCTAAAGAAGTTAACTTGTCAGCTAAGCTCTTGGCCCTTAACGAGGCTTTAAGTGAAACTTTAAAAGCCGAAAACTACGAGCAAGCGGCTCTTTTAAGAGATCAGATTCGCGAATTAACGGAAAAGAATCCCGATCTTAAAAAAAGTGAGAAGGCATGAATCCAAAAAACGATCAGCTTCTCAAGCAGAAAACCCCTTGGTTAAATGATTTTAATCCTATTTGGGTCGCTTCCAATATTGCTCTCAGACGAAACGTTGACAAGTTTAATTTTCCTGCCAAATTGCCGGTTGATCGACGTAAACAAATCATATCGTTAATTTCAAAAGAACTGGTATTACATCCTGATCTAAAAAATCCTTATCTTCTAAAAGCCGAAGAAATGGGCCCCTTAGAAAAAGAATTTTTAGTGGAACACTATCTATCTTCCGAATCGTTTCAGCAAGCACATACAGGTGAGGCGTTCGTTGTAGATAATACGGGAGAGTTTTTGGCTTCGTTCAACATGAAGGACCATCTCCATATTCAGATAATTGATATTAAAGGCGATATTGAGAATTCCTGGAATCGATTGGTTCAGCTAGAGGAATATCTGAGCGAAAAAATTTCTTTTTCCTTCTCGTCTGATTTTGGCTTTTTAACCGCGGATCCCTCTGAATGCGGAACGGCTTTACATGTCACCACTTTTCTACAGTTAACGGCCCTTATTCAAATGAATGAACTGACCGAACATCTTAAAAAATATGAAGATGATGCCATTGTCACTTCCTATTTGCTCGGCTCCGATCACCCCGTAGGCGATCTATTGATTATCTCTAATCGCTACACGTTAGGAGTAAATGAAGAATCGATCTTGCAAAGCTGCAGAAGCTATACGACAAAATTAATGAGTGCAGAATCAGAAGCAAGACAAAGAGCAAAAGATAACCCGGAAATGAAAGACAAAGTCTCAAGAGCGTATGCGATTCTTGTTCACTCTTATCAAATTGAAGCGCAAGAGGCTTTAAATGCTATCAGCTTACTTAAATTAGGTTCGGAGCTAGGTTGGATCTCCAACTTAACGGTTCCGCAACTGAATGAATTATTTTTCAATGTTAGAAGAAGTCATCTTCTTCGATTGTTTGATTCGAAAATTAGCAATGAAGAGCTCCCTCATAAACGAGCTGAATACATTCACGGTATTCTTAAAGAGGCAAAGCTTTTGATTTAAAATAGCCTTTGTGGGAACAGAATCGAAGTTTCCATTTTAAGGGCATGTTTTCTCCCCGATAACCCAATTGATAACCCAGCCATTTTGTTGTTAGAAGAGCAGTGGTGTATGGAATAAGCCAAGGCCTTTTCAAAATGCGTATAAAGAGTTCTTTGGCATAAGCGCGACCTCTTTTCTCATCGCTGTTTCTTCCACCGATTAAATCCTTCAATTTTGCTCTGGCAAAGCCAATATCAAAACTGCGTTTAAACTCTTCGGATAAAGTGTAATTATGAGAATGAAATACTTGTGCGTCTGCCACATAAGCAATCTTCTCGCCTTGATGTAAAAGGGAAGCGCAAGCGAGCGTATCTTCTCCTAATAAGACGTCTTTAAATCCCCCGATTAAATCGAGTTTATCTTGGCGATAGGCTGCACATGAATCGGAGCAAAAGAAAGTATAGGCGCCATATTTACTTTGGTCTTGGATCGATCGAAGTTGCGATTGTTCAGGATAGTTGTATTCACGATGAAAAGCTTCAAAAAAGCCTGCTCCCGGATAGGGAAGTTGCCTTGCATAGGAAAGCGCTGCTTTATCTAGGGGCTTAATTAAATTTTCAAGTAAATGATCATTGGCAGGTAAAGCATCTTGAGTAAGAAATACAACAATAGGTTTATTGCTTAATTTCCTGCCTAACTCCCTTGTAAGCCCATGGTTAAACTCAGATCGTTTAATAACATGAAGTTTATGGCCAAATTCATTTGCAATGGCGTGAGTTGCATCCGTTGAGGAAGAATCTATGATCAAGACTTCATGAGGGATTGTTTGACTTTTCAATCCAGTAAGTAAAGGTCGTAAAAATGATTCCGCATTTAACGTGACAATAACAACGCCAACATTAGCCATAAGTATTTAAATAGAATTGAGCAAGTGATTGATAAAAAGCTTTCTCATCAAAGTTTAGGCACTTAATGGGATCGGTATTGATGCGTTCAAGGGGTTCTGAAAAGTCCTTTTGCTCAACAATTTTAAAGTGGCAGGGACGATTTAGAAAAGGTTTTAGATTTTGACTGAAACGCTCGACAAAATTCGCGGTCGATTCGGGTTTGTAGCTGGGATTATAATGAGCGAGGTCGCTTTCTACAAACTTAGCGTAGCTTTCAGCTAAAAGAGTTACCGGAATATTGTCTCTGACATAACTCGGCATCGTGATGGGAGGCGTTTCATTTTTAAGCCATTCTTTTGCCAAAAAAGTCGTAAACCGCACTTCTTCATAGGGGCCAAATGGATTTGGAATCACAAATTTTTTAAATTTGATTCCATAGTGGGGAACGAAATATTGAAAGTAACTTGAAGTTAACCCTTTTGACAACCCATAAGGAGAGACGGCTCGTAAATTATCAGTTCCTTTGCCTTCACCGGGCTCAAAAACAGATCCCGTTAATACAAACGATTTGCAATTTTTTGACTTTAAAAGCTCTAAAGTCTTGCGAGCATTAAAAGTGTTTTTAGAAAGGGCGTTAACAGGATCAAAATCGGGACTTTTATAATTGGTTACATCGGCAGCGTGATGGCAAAAAATATCGATTTTATCGATTTGATTTAGGGCATAATAAAAAGCTTCCGATCCAAAAGGTACATCAAAAAGGGGCTCTTGAATAAGGTCAAGTCTAGTTTTTCTAAGCCCTTCGTAATCTTCTCTTTTTTTTTGGACCAAGGGAAATACGTGATGTCCAAGTTCCCGTAGGGCTTTTATAAACCATAAACCTGTAAATGAAGTCGATCCTGTAAATACAATATTCATAGAGTAAAAGATATCACTTAACTCTATTTTAACCGAACCTTTAATCTATCTTAACAAAGTTAACTAAACTGTAAGAAAAACTAAAAAGGAGTATTCCCATGGATCCCGCTGGCCGAGGAGGCAACCCCGCAAGAGTTGCAGATGCTAACCCATTATATAACCCCGCTCGTCCAAAACCCGCTGATTTTAGTACGCCCCTTACCGGTAGCTACCCGATAGGTGTCCCTGCAAGATCTATTTCTAATGTTGTACACCAAACAGTGGACGGACAAACTTATTTAGAAACCTCAACCCCAACCGCGCACGGAGTGGGTTTGACCGCTTTGGCGTCAACGCCTCATTTATCGACTCAACCTGCACCTGCACCGGCTATTGGAGTAACAGTTTCAACTCCACAAGCGTCTGTAACGATGTTCCCGGCAGTGCCTGTTGCAGCGCCATCTAGAGCAATGCCGAATCCGCGAGATGGGAACCCTGCTCGTGCGGCTATTCCTGCTTCCCCAAGCTTAAGTGGAAATAGAGGAAATGCTCACGGGGGCGTTATTCAAGTTCAAAAAAGAGCGCCAGGAACCTAATTCAGCCAAACAAGCGCGCCTTGCCGATGAGAGGTCTTCTCTCGTCGGTAGGAATGGAAAAGATTATCATCTTTATAGGTACACTCTTTTGCCACTTCTATATGATCAGAAAGAAGGCCTTGTCTACATAATTCATCTATAGCATATGCCTTTAAGTCGTAGTGAAGAGACTTTTTTTCGAAACGCTTAAATTTTTCAGGGACATTTTCTTTAAATTCAAAATGATCCGCGCTGATCGAGGGGGCGATCCCTACAAATAAATTTGCAGGATTGATTTGAAATTTTTGGACGAGGGTTTGAATAGTATGAGTGTAAATTTCTTGTTCAAGGCCTCTCCAGCCGGCATGGATATTTGCGATTACCCTTTTAATTGGATCATAAAAAATGGCCGCTTGACAATCGGCTGTCGCAATAAAAAGAGGCTTTTTTGTTTCGTTAGTATAAATTCCATCGCTTGATCTTAGCGCATTTAAAGAGCAAATTTCTTTACTGTGGATTTGTTGAACATCATAAATATCCTCAAGACAAAGCGCTTGTTTGATCTTTTCTCTATTTATTTTAGCTTGTTCGATATCCCCTTGATAAAGACTTAATGTTCCCGTTTCTTTTGTAAATACTGCATGACCCATCTCTTGAAACTCATCAAATATAGAAAAAGTGAGAACAGGAATCGAATTAATAATCTTTTTTTGCATAATCCACGATATTCAAAAGGAGATTGTTATGTCTTGTTGTTGTCCAGGTCCGACAGCTGTCGAGCTACCCAAAACCCCATCTGCTTCCCCTTCATCGCCTTCTTTTTTTTCAGATCCTAAAGCTTATGAAATTCTGAATCAAATTGCACGAATTGCATTAACAGCGATTGCTTTGATCATTGCGCCGATAGCGTTTATTATTGCGTTTCCTATCGGAGTTATCGGGGGCGGTATCTATTATCGATATAATCGAGAAATGCCCGAGGCGTTGGCTTTGCAGCCCGTCTGTGCAAGAGGCTACGCTGAAATGTTAGCGCAGGCTAAATTTCCTCCGTTGGTAAACTTGCTCGTTACGAATTTAGCCCTCTCTGCCTGCCTTGTTTGCCAAACCTTCTTTTATGCCCCTTTCTGCGGGTTTTATATAGGTTTCTACGTAGGTCAAAAGGGAGGAAAACAGCTAAGTAGCGCTTTAGACTATGTTTTGCCAGCTGTTAAACCCATAACTTTGCCTCCGGGACCCTTAAAAGAGGCTTTAGTTACAGTTTAATATTTATCCAATATAATAATTTGGGGCATAATTATATTATGCCCAAAGAAGTTAGCGCCAATGTTAATAAATTAATTGAATTGATCGGTACGGATATTGAAAAATCTCCTTATAAACCGGACCATTGGCATGATGTCACTAAAGATGAAAACGATAGAGTCAAAGTTGCCTGGACTCCCGGGTGCGGTAACAAAACCCGCCTTATTTATGTGTTTAGAAATAAAGAAGATAATCATCTTTTAATTGGCAAAACGGGCCAAATGGCTAAGGAACGGCTGTATGGATATCATAGTGATTTCAACGGCGCCATCGATGATGAAGATGACTTTTATAATTTCCCTAAAGAAGTTAGAGAGAATCCAAAAAACTTTCAATGGGCCATCCTTACCCTAGTTGATGAAAAAGAAGAGTTGGATGACTGGGAAACCGCCTTTGTCATCGCTTTTCGAACGCTCATTCCAAACGGGTATAATAAAACTACGGGTAGCAATGGTAGTGAATGTGTACCTAAAAAACCTATAGGTCCCGATACTCCCACCAAACATATTGATGAACTCTTAGATAAAGCGCACGTTTACGATTTTTATCAAGATGAAGAAGGCTTTTTCCATTGCGATATGGGTTCTCCTACCGCCAAAAAAGAAAGCTCGAAGGTTTATGCCATAATGCTAGATAAGAAGATGGTTTATTCGGGAAAAACCGATCAGGCCCTCTCAAAAAGGTTTTACGGTCATTTTCATAATGCGCGTAAAGCGGACCCCGAAGATGCAAAAGGTGGTATTTACCCTGAGCTTAAAAAAGCCAGAAAAGGAAAAATTGCTCTTCTACATCCCGACACCGACAGTCCTGAAAGACATGAAAAGAAAGCAGATCGATTGTTTCAAGAAGCCGGTTATCAACCTTTGAATGTAGCAAAACCTGGCGGAGGAGGAGCTAGTAAGAAGCGAAAACAATGGGCGGCTGAAAAATCTGCAAAAGTGGCGAAAGTGTTATTTCCCCCTACACCGGAAAAAAGTCCCTTAAAGCCAATTCCCCCCAAAACTCCTACAAATCTCTCACGTCTACTTTTCCCTCCAGATCCATAGTCCCAAGAAACCCCCATCAAGTCCCTGTATATCAGGGTAAATTATTTGTTTGGTTTTCTCTGTAAGATTTTCATCATCGAGAATAGAGCAAGTCATGTAGGCAACTTGTTTGCCTAAGCGTTTAGCTTTTTCTAATAATTGAATTTGAAGACTTTTTAATTCTTGTAATTTTTCATCATTCAATCGATGTCTTGCCTCAGGTCTTTTGTGTAAAACACCCGTATTTGAACAAGGGACATCAATAACAACTAAATCAAATAAACGATCCTCTGGATACGTCAATGCGTCTCCTTCGCGATAATGCGCCTTAATATGAAGTCTTTCAAAATTGCTTTTAAGATCGCTTAATTCTTTAAGATCGTTAACGAAATA
>JAGVJG010000181.1 GCA_020051235.1 Parachlamydiales bacterium
TCTTATCGAAAAAAAAGAGCTCTCTTTTGCAGAAATCCAGGCCATTTTACATGGAAAGGATGAGGATTTTGTTCTTAATTCAGCCCATCTGACCAAAGAAATGGCTATCCATTTTAATCTGCCAAAAGATCACGATTTCGATAAATTATCTAAGTTTTTTAACCAAATACCTTGGCTAGAACATTACCCTCTGATTTTAGCTAAGCTCAGAGATGACGAACGGTTTCATGAGCACTTAAAAACAGAGTTTCCGCACGAGAATCCTAACGATTTAAGAGATAATCCCGAAGCCTATATCGTCCAACTTGCAGAAAAGAAGAACACATCTAAAGAAGAGTATGTTCTTTCCTATATCAGATATGAACTCGATGGTTTTATTGAAAATTTGGGAGTCGTGTTTGTTGAAGGGGATCAACATGATATTGAACTTGCAAGAATAAATGCAGAAGTTATCTTGCCATTTTTGTCTAGACTTAGTGACCAGATACAAAAAGAAGACTTACCCGCTCAAGAAAAAAGGATAAGCCAAATCTACTTCATGGATCTCATGTTAAAGTTTGCAGTTGAAGGGGGAAGATACTGCACTGAACAAATGGAAAGATGCACTCGGGAAATAAGAGATAGTTTAATTCAGCAGGGGGTTGTCGACGATCCGATAAAATCTTATGAAATGAAAGTGCTTCAAACATTACAAAGAGAGCGGCATAGAATCATTGAAAACGTTGCTCAAAAAATTACAAATTCCCCCTTTTTTAAATGGTTACCAAAAATAGTTAGAGTTAATACTCACGTTCAAAGATGGATTCGTATCTTCTTTTCAAACGGATTTCATCCGACGACTGAGCATGAAATGTCAGAAGTTAGTTTTGTCATGTTTTTGATCATGCAATTTGTTTCTGCGATCTTTGTCAGAAATTCATTTCTGAAGAGTTACGAAGCGAATTTAAATAATGCTTTCAAAGAATACGGAGAGCTCCATTTCTTCGAATATATGCGAGGCGTCTTATCGAAAAATCCTTTGTTAACAATTGAGCAACGACAGGAAATTGAAGATTCAATGGCAGATTGGAATGGCTTTAAGAACGGTGAAGATATGCTCAATGGCTTCCACCGCTTATCTTTTGTCATGCTGGGTATTTGGAAGTACAAAAAGCCCCTCGTTGCCTTAGCTAATTAAGAGAGGGAGTTTGCAACCCTCTCCCAAATAGGCGCTTTTCTTTAGGTTTTTTGACCCCATTGATGTGCCCTCTCTTTGGCTGCCAAGAAGGCGTTAATTAGCTTTCCGCGGATCGCATGCTCTTCAAGTTTCTGCAGCCCTGCGATTGTTGTCCCGACAGGAGAGGTTTAAATAACTCTCACCTTTATTGAAAATAAGATGTTCTTTAGAAGGCTAGATAAAGGCTCTAAGAAGATTGCTTATGAAAAAGTTAATGTTGCTGACTCTAATTTCTGCAAGTGGATCCATGGAAGCTGATTTGTTTAACCCTTACAGCTATGCGATGAATTGCTGCAAACTAGACAACGTTTTTTACACTGAAGTCTTTGGCGGAGGCAATTTTTTACAAACCACCCCCTATGGAAACGTTGATTCGAAGTATAAACCGGGTTATACCGTTTCTGGCTCTTTTGGCTACCTCTGGCGTTATGGACTCCAAATCGAGGGAGAGTACAGTTTTAGAAGAAATAATTTAAACAAGATACGCCTTTTTGGACGAAATTTTCGAATAAACGGCCCTTGTTCATCGTCCTCTTACATGCTTAATCTGTTGTGGAGTCCCCCTCTTTGGCAATGGGGATGCCGTCTTTGGAATATTCATCCTTTTATTGGAGGAGGAGTAGGTTATGATCATCAACAAATGCGAGCCGATTCAGAAACAGTTCATGATAATAACCATAAAAATGGCTTCGCATGGCAAATATTAGCAGGTCTTGCTTATCCATTTAACTCTAGCCTTGACCTATCTTTGGATTATAAATTTCATCAAGGGCCCCTTAAGCATCTCATCAACCATTCTCTAGGCCTTGGACTTACTTACAAATTTAATCGTTTCCTTTAGCTATCCCTCCTCCTTTATTGCCACTCCTTTCAAAAAGAACCGTTGCAGAAAAAGATTTTCTACGAAGAGAATGGGTCAAGATAAATGATTTTAGATAAGCTGAGAGTAACTTTTAGGTTTTCTCTAATCATTTGGAATTCAGTAAATTATCTTTTTTACCCAAAGATCAGAAAATGATGTCAGTAAAAAAAGCGACTCTCAGTTTTACATGGGCTCTATGCCTATTAACACTGGCTTTAATCCCCGAACAAGCTTCAGCTTTCCATAATAGTTTATATGGTGGAGCTCCATGCGACTATTGTAATACGCGAGGACATAGCAATCGGATACCTTGTTATGCAGGTTGTGGCTGTGCCAATAATTTGCCCGTTCAAAGAATTCATAGAGCAAAGAGACACCACAAGCATAGACACCGCCATCACCGCCGTTAGACTAGATTTCTCTAACTATAAGGGGCGGACATCAAGAACCTGCCCCTTTCCCCCTTTAACCAGAAAAGAGTAAGCATGAATAGAATAATGCAGATTTCTTTGGTGACAGGAGCTTCTTCTCGGATTGGTGAGGCAATTTCTCCCGTTCTTGCTAAAAGGGGCTGGTTAGTCATAGGGATTGCGAGATCACCTGATAAGCTCTCAGAGATCAAAAAGGATTTAAAGGATAATTTCATTCCCCTCGTTTGCGATGTTTCCCAAATAGAAAGCATTAACGAATGCTCAAAGCAAATATTGGAAATGAGTCTTTGTCCCTCTCTTTTTTTTCTGAATGCAGGAATTGCTGGAGAGTCAGCTGTTGAAAATCCAAAAAAATTTGATCTCAAAATTCACGAAAAAATCATGCAGGTCAACTATTTCGGCGTTCTGGGTTGGATAGAATTTTGGGAAAAACCGTGTCTTGTAAATGGGGGAGCAAATTTTATTGCAACAAGCTCAATAAATGCCATTTTCGCCCCACCAACAGGAAGTGCTTACAGCGCATCGAAAGCGGCCATAGCCAAAGCTTTTGAAAGTTTGCAACTCACCTACTTCGGCACCAACTTGAGATTTTCAGTCGTCTATCCAGGGCCTGTAGATACCGCTGGACTAAAAGGAAAACTTCCCTTTACGTGGAAACCGGACAAAATGGGTAAATGCATGGTCGATTTTGCCTTAAGCAAGAAATCAAGATCTGAACCCTTCTTTTTCTATCGGATCCTAACGCGTCTCCTTAGAGCCCTACCTGCCAGATACACGATGAATCTTCTTGGAAATCTACAATAAAGCCCGCGTCCCTTCACGGAGACAATCTTGGCTTTTTTCAAAGACTTAAAAGAAGATTTACCAAGAATAGCCAAATTCTAGAACACCCTCAATGTCTTTGATCGTATCCCTTATCTGCAATGATGGTTTTAACTGACTTAGGAGTCTGCTCAAGAAGAGAACCCAGTACTTGGGCATCTCCTATCTCA
>JAGVJG010000073.1 GCA_020051235.1 Parachlamydiales bacterium
ATGAGATATACCGTTTATATAGTGTATTAAATCAAAAAGATTCCAAAATCAAACTGAACTTTTTTCAGGATATCATTTCATCCATTGGTTATCTGTTCAAATACTGCTTTGGAAGTAGAGATAAGAGGGATGAATTAGAGTCGTGTGTGCAGGAGATTTTGCCAAATGTAGAGATAGCTCAGAGAAAAAGGATTCTAGATGAGAAAAAGAGAATTTATGGGTCCAAATCCTTGGTTGATCTTGTTGCCCATTCAACTAGATTAAAAATAGAGCAAAGACTTAATTATCTGAATGATAAGAGATATAGAGCGGTTTTAGTAGGTAAAGAGGGCGGGCAAAATCAAGATGTAATCAGTAAGATTGATGCTGAAATTGCACTCCTGGAAATTGAACTTAAGAAAACGATATTTACAGATAGTGAGTTGAAAACATTAAATGAAGGGGTAGCTTCAACGGCCCTTGATGAGGTATTAGAAGAAAAGTTTAGAAGTTATCCAAGTTCAACTTTTACAAGACAAGTTTTAGTTGCATTATCCAAAACAGAACGATCCATATTCTATAGTTTATATATAAAATATACACTTAATCAAACCAATGACACTCATGCAATTTTAAAGGCTTTTGAAGAATTAGATTGGGAAAATGACAAACAAAAAGAATTTTTCTTAAATGAAATAGCCTTTTGGATAATAAATAATAAATTACATAAAACAAAAGTCGTACTTCATCATTTTGAAAAGTATTTTAATGCAGCAAGCATTTCTATTGATTTGACCAAGCTACTAAGTGAAAAAATATCGTCCAATTTCGCAGAAGGTATTTTACAATTCTGCAAACATCAATCAGATGAATATGCAATTAAAGCAGGTGAGGCTTTTACTAAAGGCATATATCTTCATCTAAAAGGTAATTACGATCTTGAAGCGCTAAGACCCCTTATTCAAGCGCTTAAGAATTCACCTGAGATCGTAGGCATCGAATTCCAAAACTTTGAAATTGTGCAAAAAGATCCTGATATTGTTGCATTGAATGAGGCTATAAATCGCAATAAGCAAAGATATAAGGATCAAATTTAAAGACTGTTAATATATCACCTTGGCGGCGATGGGTCTATGATCGCTCATATTATTTTCCATGCTATTTAAGGTGACATTGGAAACGGGGATGTTGACGACTTTTGCGGGAGTCTGATTTTTCAATACGATCCAATCAATTCTTGTAGGTAAAACCATAATGGGATTTGTGCAGGTTGGCTCTAAATAGTTTTCGTAATCGAGTTGATATCCCGCTTGTTTCACAAGGTTAAGCCTTGGGTGCAACGCTGTGACGTTTGAATCCATCGCAATTAACTTAAAATCCGCTTTTTCTGACTCAAATCGATCGATAACCGCCTTTAATTCGCTATCTCCTTTTTGCGAGTCCAGATTTCCCTTTTCATCAATGACGATTTTATAAGGATGACATCCCGTGATGTGAGCCGAGGCGATTAAGATCTTTTTTGAAGTGGTTTTGTCTTTAAGTTTTATAGCAAAAGCTCTTTCTGCAATATCTCCAATTATCTCCACAAGTTCAAAGCGTTCATTATTGTACGCAATGCCATTCTTGGATTTGGATGTGCCGACTAAGTAAGTGTATTTTTTAGGGAGCACGGAGCTATTAATATATTTCGCTTCTTGAAAGCAAATAATGTCGAAAGGAAGATAATGATTAAAGGTTCTGATGCCCATGATTTTACGAGCCTGACCTATATTGACGTTGCCACCGGTTAACTCTTGGGTATGCTGAATTAAGCGCTCTTTTAAAAGGGGATCGTAAACAATAACGGGGCGAATTTTATGATCGGTAACCGCTTCGGCCATTTTCTGATGCCATAAGGGATTTGTTTTTTCTAATTCTTTTAAAAGAGTGTCATATCCATTTAAGGACCATTGTTGTTCAGCAATCGATTTATCGTAGGAATCAGGAGCAAAGGTAAGTCTTAGGGCAAGCTTTTGAGCGGTTTCATTTTTAGACATTAATTCAGGCTCAGCTATGTATCTATCTTGCATGATCGTTGAAATAGCTGCGGAATAAATGTAATCGTAGTTTTCTGTAACACCCCCACAGTTATAGGAAGCGACAGTAAATTCTGCTGCAGCCAAAACATTTAAAGTCAGAAGTAAAGCGATAAATCTCATGTTAAATCCCTAAAATAAAATTTTTCGTCACAATCCATCGGCTTACAAAACGAAGGCATTTCTTCTTTCTTAAGTTCTTTAAAGCCATTTTTTTCATAGAAACGATGGGCGGCTTTAAAAGCCAGTGTGGTCCCTAAGAAAATTTTTGTGATGTTTCGAGTGTGGCACCAATTATAAACGGTATCGAGAAGCTGAATCGCAAAACCTTTTCCTCTGAATTCTTTATCTAGAAATACATCTCGAAGCTCGACGGCTTGATGGCCTATATCGAGTACCGCAATCGTTCCCATTAATTGCCCGTTAAATAGGGCTATCCAATAATTGCCATTATCCTTTTGAAAGGTAGCTTGAATGGTATAGAGTTCTTGGTTTTGAGATTCGACTATGGGTATGTTGAATTCATCGACTTGTATGCGTTTTACAAGATTGAGAAGGTCTTGTGTATAAGAAGAGTCAAAAGGCTTAATTACAATTGACATGCCCTAAAGTATATATAGAACCTGATTTAACTTAAATTTATTGTTTAATGACTCTATTATGTTTTTCATATGATTATTCAAATTATTATTTCATCTTTTCTCCTTTTTGCCTCTCTCACCGCCTGGGTAGGAAAGCCTCCTTCAGAAAGATTCGACCCTCTTTTGCAAGCTTCCCTTAATATAGATTTAGTATCCTATCTATCGGATAGAGGCGTTTCCGAAGAGGACGCAAATTATTTTTTTGAAATGGATAAGAAGCACCTCGCTCATGCGCTTAGCCTTGTTTTCGAGCAAGATTCTAACTTGATTTTAGCAGAGCAAATGGGAGTGCATATCGCTCTTTTAGACGACTTAGAAATTAAAATCGATCATGTGGGGAGAGAGATTTATGGACCCCTTTCCTTTTATATCCCTCTCTTAAAGGAAATCGCGCCTCAATTAGGCCTTATCAATACAAGGAACATTGTCTTTCCCTCCACACAAGTGGTGAAAGTATTGCAGGTTTTTGATCCCACGTTAAAAGGGGTTACAGTAGGAAGGCTTTATTTCCAATCGCTTGATAACGGAGACACTCGTTGTATAGAACTGTTTCAAGCTTCGACAAAGGATGATAAAAATCCCCAATCGATAGGGTGTACAACCGAGCGTTTCTCTTTATTAATTTCTTCTAAAAGTGATTCCAAACAAAGTCCAATCGAGCATCTTTCGGTTGAAGTTCAAACGAGCGAGGAAGTATATCGCATTCATAAAAGAATTCACGCGCTTGCGTGTGACACCTTATTTCCTTATCAGCAAGCCGTTTCGTATAATCCAGGAGACGGAAGTACTAATACAAAAGCTTTAATGAGAGCGACCCCTGATGCTCCCTTCAATCGCATAGTGGAATTTGTACATTATAAAGAATAGAGTCTACAAACCCCTTTCAATCAAAGTCTCAGCAGCTTCATTACTTAAGATTTGATTGAATTGCTTATATTGATATTCAGCAAGTTCTCTTTTGTAGGTTGGGGGATTCGTTTCAATGGCGGTATAATGAATGCCTATGTAATCAATGCCTCTTTGAGAAAGTGTTTCTAGTTCTTCCACGTTCTTTCTTTTGTCATCGATAAAGACTATTTTTTTAGGGTATTTATTCAATTGCTCGAGGAAGGGGCAAAAAATGTCTATTTTCTTATTGTAATCACCAACAAACAAAATGCCATTGATATAAAGCGTGTGTGTTTTAGCCGGAATAACGAGTGTTTCTTGACTTGGTGCCGTGAGTCTAAAGTCGAAGCCCAATGAAGCCACTTGTTTCAGCGTTGAATCGGCTACAATAGGTTGTCTATGGGTGAGACCCATAACGGTTATGCCTTTTGTCTGCAGACTGATTAAATAGTGAATAAACGCTTCTTCTAACGGTTTTACTTTGCAGACTTTTTGAATTTTAACCCACTCAGGATAGATAGAAGCAATCGCCTCGTCTTTAGCTATTCCTTCCGCCATCTTTTTCATTAATTCATCATAAAACCAGTTTGCATGGCCAAGCGCTTGCGCTGCTTCAAATAGGCAATTGTCTAGATCAACTAGCACCCAAGTATCCTGAGCAATATAAGGGAGAGCCTCTTCTATCTGCGAGGTGGTTACGATTTTTGCGTTTAACGAAATGCAAACGAATAAAGTTAATATAAGTAGTTTCATCTTAGAGAATTTTTCCTAGTTCTATGTCGCTTGGGTCGGTTGGATGGTTTTCGGGATCCCTAAAAGGCATCTCAACGTAACCACACCGTTTATAAAAGGGGACGGCTGTGGGATTTGATTGAGTGACAATTTGACGATATCCTTGCACCTTAAGCCATCTTTCACAAAGCGAGAGAAATAGTTTTCCAAGGCCTTGTCGTCGGTAAGATTCATCTATTGCAATTATTCGGATGGCGGCACGAAGATCGAGCCATAGTTGTAGATGGCAGTAGCCGACGATTTTATTGTTTTTATAGAAAACAAAATGAATATGGTCGGTTCGATTAAAAGTCCAAGTGTAGGGGTCGGGCATTGCTTTAAAGAAATTTTGGTTTCGTAAAGATCGAACCGCTTCCCACTCACGATCGGTAAGCGCTTGCACCATTCTCCAACCTTCATAACCCGTTTTGGCATCGATATCTAAAACAATAGCTTCTTTTCCCATGCAATATTGTCGAAGGTCTAGAGGAAATTTTTCGGCTAATTCAACTTTAATTTGTTCATATCTCTTTGCATCTTCGTCATTATGACGAAGCCAATCCCTAAATTTTAGGTAGCGCATGACTTCAGGATCACCTTCTTTATAGATATGAACATTGAACTGAAGGGGTTTCTGGAAAAACTGCCTAAAGGCCATTCCTGCTTCGCCTCGATATTCATATCCGAGATCTTGCATGGCATGAATATTTATATTTTGAATGTCATTGACGACGGGAACGATGTCAATGATGGGTTTTGCTTTTAATCCAGGAACTGAAGTCGATCCGATATGATGAACCACTATACAGTTTTCGCCCAGCGCGCGTTGTATATTATCCGCTTCTTTTTCAAATTGACGCGGCCAGTTCGGGTTATAAGCTTCAACAATAATGGAATTTGTCATAAATTATTCCATCATATTTTATTCGGATTAAAATGGAACCCGCTAGTTTTCAACATCCTTCAACTAAATATTTAACTTTTCACTCTTCAATTGATGAAGTTTTAACAGAGCCAAATGATAGGGTCTTTTTATCTCAGCTTCTATCTCATTGGTTTAATGGAGAGGAATTCACTCTAACTTCATCCCCTATATTGGGAGGGTATGAGATTACCATTAAACTTAAACAAACCATTCAAAGGACCATTTACTTTAACAATTGGCGTGAGTTCTCATTTCCCAAAGAAATTCGTTTTGAGCTTACGAACGGTCGAATAAAATTTAAGCCTGACTATAGACCGTATGAACAATGGTCAACTTATACACGCACTTATGTGGAAACTTGGTTAAGTATTGATTTTCTTAATGAAGAATGTCTAATTACAAGCGACATATCGAGCGGATTTTTAATTCTGTGGGCCCATTCCGATAATTCTAGAAAATTAAGTAAAACAGCGCTTTTAAATCTTTTTACCTCTCCTTGTGAAAGACTTCATCAAATCGTGGATACATGCGTAATGGAAAACGCACAAGGGGGCATGAAACGTTTTTTTGATGTGTTTCACAAAAATATTAAAAGTATCGATATTGATTCTTCTGAAATGGAAGTTAAGGTTTTTGTGCTCCTCAGTGCTAATACATCAATAGATCTTCAATTTAATTCTAGAGAAGCTTGTGCATATTTTAAT
>JAGVJG010000057.1 GCA_020051235.1 Parachlamydiales bacterium
CCTCCGTAATATTCTGGAGAACCTAAACCGTAGATGCAAGAAACAGAGGCGACAATCAAAACGTCGTTTCTTTCTAAAAGAGAACGAGTAGCAGATAAACGAAGCTTATCGATTTGATCATTGATCGCAAAATCTTTTTCGATGTACGTGTCAGTTCGGGCTATGTACGCTTCCGGCTGATAAAAATCATAGTAAGATACAAAATATTCGACGGCGTTATTCGGGAAAAATGCTTTGAACTCTTGATAAAGCTGAGCCGCAAGCGTTTTATTGTGGGCAAGCACGAGCGTCGGTCTATTTACTTTTGCAACGACATTCGCCATCGTAAAAGTTTTTCCCGAACCGGTAATTCCTAAAAGAACTTGAGACTTTTTACCCTTTTCAAGACCTTCCACAAGCGATTTTATCGCAGCAGGTTGGTCTCCCTTGGGTTCAAAATCGGTCTTTAGTTCAAAATCAGGCATCTCTTGCGGTCCTACTTATTTTATTCCAGGTTCCTGATAAACCCATCTGGCTTTTCATACCTTTAAGCACTTCATTTGAAAGCTCAATCATTTTGAGAGTGCCCTCATAAATGACTTTTTCCACATAGCCCTTTTCTTTTTCAATTTCCGCTCTTTTTTCGCGAATAGGAGTGAGGAATTTATCGAGAGATTCAAAAAGGGCGTCTTTAATTTCGACATCGGTGATATTTCCTTCACGATATCTTTTTTTGAAATCAGCCACTTGATCTTTATTAGGATTGAAATAGTCGTGGTAAACGAATACAGGGTTTCCTTCGACGGTGCCCGGAATGTGAGCGTGGATTCGATTAGGATCGGTATACATGCCGCGTACTTTTTTACTTAGCGTTTTAGAGTCTTCGGCAAGATAAATGCAGTTATCAGCCGACTTAGACATTTTTCCTTTATTGTCTGTACCGACCAAGCTTGGCATCTCACTTAAAAGCACTTCCGGCATGGGGAAATAATCGCCGTAAAGAAGATTAAATTTGCGAGCGACATCGCGAGTGATCTCAACGTGCGATTCGTTGTCTTTTCCAACAGGCACGAGATCCGCTTTTGCCATTAAAATATCGGCCGATTGAAGAACAGGGTAGCCTAATAAGCCGAAAGGAAGATTCTCAGGATCGATGTGGGCGTTCTTTGCCATCTCTTTTAAGCTGGGAATTTGACTCAAACGATTCACAGAAACGAGCATCTCAAAAATGAGGTTCATTTCATAAACGGCAGGACAAGCGGATTGCAAATAGATGGTCGATTTGGTGGGATCAATGCCACATGCGAGATAATCTAGAACCATCTCACGGATATTTTCTCTTACCTTTAATAGGTCATCTTTATTCGGTTTTGTGGTTAGTGTGTGAAGATCGGCGATAATAAAATAGCAGTCATATTGTTCTTGTAATTTGATTCTATTTACAATCGAGCCGACAAAATGGCCAAGATGGAGTTTTCCTGTTGGACGATCGCCTGTCAAAATGCGTTTTTTCATAGGAAGTTAGCCTTATATAAATATGATTATAATAGAAAGAATGACCGTTAATATTAATCCTATTTTACCAAATGGAGCTTTATAGTCGCTTTTAAGACCAAGCATGTAGCGCCCCCGCCAAACCATTAAAGCAGGCATCAAGCAAAGAAGGACAATAACACCATAAGTTCCTGCATATTCAAGTGCGGTTAAAAACGCCCTTGGATTAATTAATGCAATTAATAGGGGAGGAACAATAGTCAGAACATCAACTAGCCAAGAAGGGTGTCCCCATTTACGCATATGAAGCCCGTCTGCTAAGCAATCCGCCAAACTTAAAGCCACTCCTAAAAAGGAAGTGATAATAGCGAAGAAGGCGAAAAACCGTGCGATCATCTCAATCAACGGTTTATCAAGCGCTTCATTAAGAAGCATCGCGCCATTTGCGCCTGTTTGATAGCCCATTTCAAGCAAGGGTTGAGAGATAATGCCGAGCGTGACCATTTCCCATAAAATGTACACAAGAAGTGGAATCAAGCTTCCGATCCACAACGCTTTTTTAATTTCTTTCAAATCGCGCTTTAAATACTGCGTCAAGCTCGGAATGATAATGTGAAAACCAAAAGATGTGGCGGTCACCGATACGGCAAGCGGCAGTGCAGCAAAATTGGAAAACATTAACTTCGATTTATCTATATCAAAGAAAACCGCTCCTATCATGATAACAAAAGCTAGCGCAAGTCCTGCCATTAAGGCTCGGTTGATGGCATCGACTGCATGGGCGCCTTTAATTACGAAATATAAAAAGAGCAGAACTAGCGGAATAAAACCCACCCATATAGGTAGAGTTATTCCCGTTAATGAATAAATAAAATCAGTGACAATGGGACCTGAACCCGCTAAGTAAGCGGTTAAAAGCGCATAAAGTAAATAAAGATAGGCGCACCATGCGACTCCCTCTCCCACAGGTCCTAAAGTGTTTCTTGCCATGGAGATCATGTTGTTGCTTTTTTCAAACCAAAAGTTGACTTCGAGAATGAGAAAGGCCGAATAAAGCATGAAAGCCCAGAAGCCGATGAATAGTAGGGTGGAAGGGATAAAGCCGGCGAAACCGGTTACGACAGGTAGTGCAAGCATAGCGGCTCCAATGGTGGTTCCCGCTACTAGTAAGATGGCGCCTAAGGTTTTATTCATAAGTTGTAAGTTTATATTAATAACCCGATTTTCTTTCCATAAAATAATATATTTATTATACTTTTTGCATGACAGCTCCTATTAATAAAAATCAATCCGAAACTAAATCAGAAGAAAACGTAATTAAAAGAGTAATAACAGCTCTTCCAAAAGGTTTTTTTCAATCGGTAGTTAATACCCTCAACGATAACAAAGTTCTCTTCGGATTATTTATTGTTGCCGCTCCCGTATTCGCTGCAGGGGGTGCGTTTTATTTGGGCGTGAGTCCTTATTCTACCGGACTGATCGGTGTCATTTTCGCGACATTGGCTACAACGGCTATCGCTATAGTCGTACTATTTAAAGCCTGTTTTCAAGGTGTCGCTTCCGGCGCAAAAGCCATCGTCAATAAATAGTTTACTCCCCCTTCATTCCCGTTTAACTTTGGAAGTACCTTCTTTTTACCACTGAGCACACTGAGACCACAGAGAAAAAATGAGAGCAGTGAGTTTCAAGCATAAATTCTCACTGCTCTCATAAAATCTCAGTGGTCTCAGTGTGCTCAGTGGTAAAAAGAAATCTAATTTTAATGAAAATCATAAATGGACACGGGTGGTTGAGTAGAGGGGGAAATTCTATATTCTTAACTCAATCTTAATAATATAAAATTTAGATTATGATATTCTATTCGGATGCATATTAATCCTTCTTTCTTTGATTGTATTATTAATAATAAACCTGATGTAGGCTCATTCTTCGATGAGATGTTATATATAAAGGGTCTAGGTTTCAAAAAATATATAACAGATTCTGAAACATACACGATTAAGCCCGCATCTTCACACAAATGGGTGCCGACCGGGGTTAAAGTTGCAGCTTATTTATTGATCGTCCCATTAATCATTTTTTTTATCGGTAAAATCATTAGTCGATGCTGCAAAGATTTTTCAAATTATGATGTTTTAGAACAGCGATCGGGGTTAAATCCTCATAACCCACCTAAGGTTCAGCCAAAGAAAGAAGAGATTCCTCAGCAAGAGATAACCATTCCTTTATACACCTACACTGAGCTTGAGTTTCATAAGCCCGAGATAACCATACCTTTACATACTCACGAGTACAAAGAATTTCATGCAGTTAAAAAGACAGAACTATCTTTTAAAAATTTGGCAATTCTTGCGAAAGAGGGAGAGCTAAAACCAGCAGATATTACAAAATTTGAGAGAGTTTTTAATGGTAGTTATATACTAAGTGAACAAGATATTGCAAAGTTTTGCAATGAGTTTCCGCCTTTTGTAATTGGATTAGTCTCTACTTTTTTAAATTCTACTTCTGAAAGCTATTTTAAAGAGGGTGAATTATATCCAATCTACGTGAACTTTTTAAAAGTGCTTATTAAAAGAACTGAGCTTGATCGAATAGTTAAACTTTTAGCCTTTATAAGAGGGGATAGCGTAGCTAATTATCGTCGACCGATTGATGATCTTTATAAGTGGATCTACATTAAGGATGAGATTGAAACGTTAAGCGCTGAAGATTTGGCTCTTCTTAAAGCTTGCATGACAGCTGAAGAATTGAAAGCTTTAAAGCTTTCTTTAAGTTTTGATGTAAAGAATCTCCATCTCTACCATCACGATGTAAAATTTACAAAATCCTTTTCTGAACTTACTGCTGAAGAAAAAAGTACTTTTAGAACTGCTTGGTTAATTGATTTAGTTGCCGATAGATACCAATCAATGGACCTTAAAGGACTTGTTCCCGGAGCCATGGAATTGGACAATGGATTTTTGCTTTTGGGGTATCACTTATTTTGTGAAATTCAAAAATTAGAAAATTCAGAAAAGGAAAGTGATATTCTAAAAGTGGCTGAATGCAAAATAGCATTGGCCGCTCTTAAAGCAGAAATAAAAACTGCATGGCAGAAAGCGGAA
>JAGVJG010000150.1 GCA_020051235.1 Parachlamydiales bacterium
ACTTAATAAAGGAAGCCGATCAAGGCAATGTTGAAGCGATGTATAAATTAGGACAAGCGTTTGTAAAAGGCGAAGGAACAATAAGATCAGAAGCAGCAGCCTTTCACTATTTTCAGCTTGCAGCGGATAAAGGTCATAAAGAAGCTCAGTACAATGTTAGTTATAGCTATTCAACCGGTAGTGGAGTGCCCCAATCTAAGAAAAAGGCCTTTTATTATTGCAAACTGGCCGCTGACCAACAATTAATTAAGGCTATATGTAAATTGGGAATCTGTTACCTCATGGGAGACGGAGTAAAAGAATCTTTCAGCGACGCTCTTCCTCTACTACAACAATCCGCTAAAGCGGGCCTCGCTGAAGCGTTCTTCAGTTTAGGAATGGCTTACTCTGTTGGAAAAGGCGCCCCTCCATCCCCTCAAGAGGCTTTCATTAATTTTAAAATTGCAGCAGATAAAGGTCATAGCTTTGCCCAATCCACGGTAGGATTTTACTATGAAAATGGGATCGGCACTGAAAAGTCTCAAGAAAAAGCCTTCGAATTCTATCTTCTCTCAGCAAAGCAAAATAATCCCAATGCCCTTTTTGCTCTCGGAGTAGCTTGCCTTGAAAATCGCCTTCAAGGAGGCATTCCAAAAGCCTTTGAATATCTCACCAAAGCAGTAAAATTTGGCAGTCAAGACGCTGTTGAAAAGTTAATGCAGATTTGCCAAATGACTGAGGACCAAGTTATCAATTGGATAGGTAGTACATATGGCAATTAATCCCTTAAGCAACTCTTCGTCTCCTAATCCTACTCAACAAGCATCTAGAGGAGTTAAAAGACCTGCGCTTGATCCAATCGGGCAACAACTTTCTGAAGCCTTAGCATTTTATTTAAGAGGTAGAACATTCACTCTAAACTCCAGTGAAAGTTTTTCCTGTTTTAAATCCGCAGCCGATTTAGGCCATATTGATAGTATGTTCAGAGTTGGCTTAGCTTTTCATTATGCGCTTGGGGCAAAACAGTCTTTTGAAGATGCTGCAAAGTATTATTCGTTAGCTTCTGAAAATGGACATTCTCTTTCTTATGTGCAGTTGGGTTTTCTTTATGATAAAGGCCAAGGGGTTCTTAAATCCCCTGAAACTGCTTTTAAACATTTTAAAATTGCGGCAGATAATGACGTAAAAGAAGCTTATCTTCCATTAGGATTGGCCTATATTCATGGAAAAGGGATTACTCCTTCACCTATCGAAGGATTTAAATATATAAAATTGGCAGCGGATCTTTGTAATGATAAAATAGCTCAATTTTCAGTTGGATTAATGTATCTGAATGGGACTGGCATCACTCAATCTGCTGAGGAAGCTTTCAAATATTTTCACAAGTCTGCCCTACAAGGCCATCTAGCCGCTTGCAATAACCTTGCAGATTTATATAGAACCGGCCGTGGGGTCGCCCCTTCTGCCGAAGAAAGTTTTAGATGGCTAAAAGTTGCCGCCGATAAAGGCCTCCCAGAGTCCCAACACAATTTAGCCATTCTATACGTTAAAGGAGATGGAGTTCCCCAATCCGATAAGGATGCACTTCATTATTTTTCTTTAGCAGCCAACCAAGGCTACATAAAATCCCAAGAACGCCTCAAAAAATATCCTAAACCTGATGAGACAAAAACCGTTTGATAAACATTAAGTTTTGCATCAAGGAGGCATCCTGCAAGCTTTTGAATATCTAAAAAAGCCGAAGCTTCTTTTACATAATTGAATCCGACGCAACTATCGTCGCACCCCTTATCTTCAATTACGTACTAGACAACTAACTCACTCAACTTCGTCACAGGACTCCCCATACTTAAACGGATCCCATTTTTTCCCATATATTCTAAAATAATCTTCTTCAAAGTTTTCTTTAATTACTTTGTAAGAATTGTCAGGAGTAACTAACTGGAAAAAAATTCGATTTTTTATATTTGTTGTATATTTTATATCACCTTCCGATTGATTAGCGAGAAAGTGAATATATATTTCAATATTTGAAGTAGTGTAGGGATAATTACTTAGATTTAGTAATTTTGGATCACTATCATTATACAGATGAATAATGTAATCAAGAACATCAACAGTTAGTTTTCTCGCTTCATCAATGGATGCCTGCTTACATGAATAAAATATAAAATAGTTTTTCTCTAAAGTTGGCGCAAACTTACCACCAACAATTCCGCCTTTTAAATCCCATTCTTGATTTATTAAAGGAGTAAATGTTCTTACTAACTTAAAATTATTTTCATAATATCCTGCTTCCAATATATTCACTAAAATAACAAAAAAAACTGATTTAATAAAATTTATCATTTTTGAAATTCAATAACTTAAACTATTGTAAAGAATCGACATCATTTTCACATTTATCACCATACTTCAAAGGATCCCATTTTATTCCATAGACTGATTCAAACGCTTCATCATATTTTTCATATTCAATTTTAATTTTTGGTAAGTCCTTATCGTAAGCATATGAGTAAGTAATCAAATCTTTAAATCCACTTACAGCGTCAATTTCTTTAGAAGATGTTGAATTTTTCGGAAAAAATATTGTTAATCCTATATTAGTTGGGGAATATGGATAATTATCAAGGAATGGCCTTACATTTTCGTCATTGTTATACACAAACAAAATATACTCGCTAATCTCCAAATACAATTTTCTTGCTTCTTCTTTAGTTGGTTTTAAAGAGCTCCAATATCCGAAGTTAATTTTTTTTAAATTTGGGCTAAGAATTCCTCCATTCATACCTCCTTGTAGACACCAATTAGTTTTTATCTGAGGGTTTATACTTCTTTGAATTTTATTATTATAACTATAATAAAATGGCACGGAATAAATTGATGAATAAAAAACAATAGATATCAGAAAAATGAATAATTTAATCATTCGCATGATTTTAAATCGTTATCAAAAGTGTTTCCATATTTATAGGGATCCCATTCTTTTCCTCTTACAAGTTTGAATGCATCGGAAAAATTTTCTAACTCAAGATCAGTTTTTTGATATTTATTCTCTCTTTCTCTTGCATAGTTAATTCGATTTCCAAAATTACCAACAGTATGGACTTCACCTATATCATGAACATTTAAGAAGAAAATTGTGACATCAACATTTTCAGAGGTATAAGGATACTTATCTAAATAGGGACGTATAACTTCATTTGAATTATACACGTATAAAACATATTCAATAATATCTATATATAGCTCTCTCGCTCTTTCCTTTGAAGGCGTTTCATCACTCCAATAAGCCATGCTGATTTTCTTTAAATTCGGACTTAACTGTCCACCACACATTCCTCCTTGAACATTCCAGTTAGCCTTAATTTGAGGATTAATACATCTTTGAATTTTATTATTATAGTTATAATAAAATTCAGCTGCATCGGCTGTTGTAAACAAAAAAAATATTAACAATAAAAATGTCATGAATTACCTTTCATTAAATCCTTAGTGTAATTGATAAAATACTGATTATATGTTCGCCCATATACGGAATTATCAAAAGTATGATCAATGAATGGAAAACCTTCACCTTTTATGTAGTTAACACGCTCATCTCTTTGAATTTTTTGATACAAATGACCTACTAAATCTATTTTTGTAACCCCATCCCTACTACTCATGAATACTCTATAACTATAATCAAAAGAAGGCTTAGGGATAACGGGACTAGCGTTCAGAGTAGCGTTGTAACGAGAAGTGAGGTGCTGTGAGTGTGATTGGATGTGGGTTAGGGCGTTAGTTGTGGTGGCGCAACCGCGACTAAAACCCGCGATCATTACGGTGCCAGTGGAGCCGACAGATTGTCCAAGTCCTGTGAGACCTTTGTCTAAGAGGCTCGATGCATGGGTAGGTATTCCCAAAAAGTCGAAAATGGACCCAAGAAGATCTGAAACAAACCCATGAGAAGCGACATAAAATACATAACATTCTTTTCCCATTAAACCAGCAGCCTGAATTCCTCTTTGAATAGCTTCATCTTTACTTGTAAAGATTCCGTTCACAATTACATTTGCAATCGTGTCATATTTTTCACCTTCGATATAGTACCAGCCTGAATGAGTTTCTTTCCACGTCGGTTCATAATTTCCTATCGTTCCATGTTGCAGAAAGTGAAAGGGCATTTTCATTGCATCTTTAGCGATGGGAATGTGGGGCACAAGGTGGTGCACTACTTGTTCGCCGACGCGGCCGAAGGTGCGGATGCTGGAGGTGATGGTGCGGGCGGTGCGGCGGAAGCCTTCGGAGAGAGAGTCGGCGGCGCGGGAGCAGCCGGATCGGACTGAGGAGCATAGGCTTTTAAGAGAATCGCAGGCACTTGTGATGCAATCTTTGATGGAAGACCAAAAGGAGGATTTTTCCGATTGATCGGCAAGGCCGTAAAGATCGCTTGAGAGGAGGGGCGAATTATGTAAGTAGGCGTATAGATTGGGTCCGTCATCGTAGCCGATAGGGTCAGGCGTTATCCATTTACCAATTGAGGGATCATAACAGCGACGCCCGAAGAAGAGTAAGTGGGTTTCACTATCCAGACGTTTCGAGGCAAAATGCCAGGGGTTTGGGTGATTAGTAGGGAGTTCTTCTTCACCAAAAGCACTATATTGATAGGAAGCTGAAAGATTTCCGTTTATATCGAGGAGAGTTACTACATTTCCGTTATGGTCGTGGAGGGGGATGTACGGCGTTCCATCGAGTTCAAGTAAAACAGCCGCCCCTATTTCAGCTCCTCTTCCGCAACCTAGCAATCTTAGCTCAGAAAGAGAATTATTTATAAAAGAGCCAATTTCATTTTGACCCTGGTAGATGAACTTTTGATCATTCTTAGTCAGTCTTCGGTTTAGTGAATCGAAAGTAAACTCAGTGATAGATCCGTTCACATCAATTTTTGTTAAACGATCGAGGGCATCGTAATAATAGTTTGTTATGTTTGATCCCACTCTTTTTTCTGTGAGATTTCCACAACGGTCATAGTTGTACCGAGTTTCACCCTGCTCTAAAATCTGGTTTAAAGAATTTAAGCTATATGACGTTTGGTCTTTACAGATACGATTATTAAGAGAATCGTTTTTGTAAGTATGATTTAAATCCGAAGTCAGTTGTTTAAGTGAATCATAACGATAGCTAATAGGAGTTCCTTGCAAGGTGTGCCCAATTAATTGGCCATTAGAATTGAAAACAAAATTATTCTCAGATAGATGGGGGCCATTAATTTCTTTGACTCTCCCCTTTTTATCATAGTCAATCGTTAGCTTTTGACCTGAAGCTAAAGTTGATTCAAGGGGGTTTGAATCAAAATTATAATCTACGTATTTATGGATGAAATCGTTTCTAGATAGTGTTCGTATCCGTGAGCCTTCATAGGTGTAATCAAAACTCGATTGATCGGGTAAAGTTACTTTTAAAATGCGTCCTAAATCATCTAAATCATATGAAATGGGTAATCCATGTCCAAGTTCTTCCTTAATTAACTCACGATACTCGTTATAATAGAGTTTGTGTTCTCTACTAAGAAGATTGTCTACTATAAGAATCGGGAGTAGTGAAGCGTTGTAGGTATATGAATAATCTACTGATCCATCTGAACTATAAAGTCGAACAAGCAGCCCTTTCTCATCGTATTGTGAAAATAAGCTAACTCCATCATTTTTTAGGGTCTCAATCTTTTGACCTTTATAGTTATATCGGTACTGAGTAATTTTCTGCTCAGGGGTTCCTGATGCTTCGATAATAGTGGCAGGGCGACCCATTTTGTCTAAAGTTATGTTGTGAGTAATAATTCTCTGAAGCTCTCCTTCACTTATTACGTAATGATTTTGTTTTATCGCTCGTCCAGCCAGGTCGTAGAATATTTCTTGTTTTGCGGTAAAATCTCCAAAACTATTTTTCTTTAAAATTAGAACGGGTTTTCCTCTGGAGTCAAATTGGGTTACTTCTTGATATCCCATTGGATCGAAAGAAGAAACTTCGAGCACTCGTTGATTCAAACCATTTAATTTATTGTAGTCATATTTGAATCTCGTTTCGTTCCCTTCACAATCAATAACAACCAAGGGCTGCCCTCTTTGATTAAATTGAGTATAGATTATAGCTTCTCCATTTATATAGGAGTAAACACGATTTTGATTACCCGCGTCGTCATATCCATAGCGAATATGATTTTCAATTTTACCTAAATTATTCTCGGACCTTTCCTCAATAATTCTTCCAACGGAATCGTAGGTTGTATATTTAATCAAATTGCCATCGGAAATCGATTGAACACGGCCTGAAGAATCATATGTAAAAGACTTTATCTTATTTCCACAACATTCATTAATTAATTGCCCCCTAGAGTTGTAATCAAATGTGGTGGTAAGGCCATCTGGTAAAACCGTTTTTAGAAGATGATAGGCATCATATTCCTTAATTGTTTTTCCTAGGCTTTGACCAGAAGGTAAAATCTCTTCCTGACAGATGACCCTTCCAATAGGATCATAAGAAATATGGGTGACTATTCCTGTAGCTGAAATCGATTTAATCAACTTACCGTCTAACGAATAGAAAAAACGTTCAACAGATCCATCGGGTTTAATAATTTCTACAGGCTTTCCTCGAAGATTATATGAAGTAATAACGGAATTTCCATTAGGATCAGTTACTTTAGTTGGATAGCCTAATTCATTATATTCCATCCCGATAACTGGACATTCACCAGTCTCAACTTGGGGCAATGTCGTTTTAATCAATCGTCCAAAATCATCATATTCAAAATAGGTTGTTTGTCCCATTGCATTGGTTTCGGAGATCTTATTGCCCATAAAATCGTATTCGAAACTAATTTCAAATCGATCTCCTGTATCCCAAACTTCAGATTTGCGAATAAGTCTATCGACCCTATCATAATCATATTCGTAACGTAGGCCTTTATAGGGATGCTCTTCAACAATCAGACGATCAACACTGTCATACCCTTTATTAATAACCTGCCCTAAAGCATTTGTGTGTTTTACAAGATTGCCGTGAGAGTCATACTCATTATGAAGGGTATATTGAAGCTGATCATCTGCGTCGTAGGTTGACTCAGTGACCATTTCTCCTGTTAAAAGATAAGATCTTTCAATTCGTTTAATCTGCTCTTGCTCGCCCGTTTGAACATTCAATACACAGCATTTAATCTCTTCTGGAAGACCCACAGGTTCTTCATCTCGAATTTTATACGTTGTGATATTTCGTCTGGTCACTCCCGATAAATCTGCTTGATCCTTTGTCACCCCATCGTCCTCTACTTCTTCTATAAGAACGTTCGAATCGGGGTGATATCTTTTAAACTCTCTTTTAAACAGTTTTTCATTATTGAAAGTATAAATGGCGGTAACTAAATTACTCCCCGGCCAATATTCTTTCTCAATTTTTAACCCATTATTATAATTAATAGACTTCTGGTTATTACAGGCATCTGAATAATATTCATAATTAACTTTGTAAATTTCGTCTACGATCTCTCTATTTCCTGTTAAATCGCCCGCAATACTCTCCTCTAGGATGTTTCCTAAATCATCATATTCATAGCGCATTAAATAAAGGTGCTTCCCTCCTTCTCCATGCACAAGCTTGTACATCAAGTTTGATTCGTTATGCATATTTTCAGTGCCCCATGCATACATCTCTTTGACATACATTTTATCTTTATTGAAATGCTGTATCTCTTTGAGTCGTTTATTATTATTTGTGAAATAACAAGTCACGTGCCCCCTTGCATCCGTAACTTTGCAAGTTTTATCGTTAGGATAGTCAAATGTGTGAGTAGCAATGACCGTTTTGTTATCGCTATGAACAGGCGCTTTTAATTCCCTTACCTTAATTCTTCTGTGAGGATTTGCATCTGTGAAATCGTAATAGGAGATATGGAGATCTCGGCCGACTTTCCCCTCACAGCGAAGATTTAGCCTAGGAAGACTGCAACCTCCGGGCACCACATAACCATAAGTAATCGTTGGCTTTCTATTTGAAATAACCTCAGTAATGTAATAGGAGGAGTTATAATTATGGTGCCAATGGTATTTGTAAGTTATTTTAGTTCCATTGGATGCTAAAAAAGTTTCTCTCGGGCAGTTATATTCCTTCCAAGCCTCTATTCTTTTGATCCAACCATACCCTTTTCCTGTAACTCCAATTTGTTCAATCTTTCTCAAAGGTTTGTTCAATTCACGAACAGTAAATTCGGATGGATCTTGTTCATAATGATAGCGAACTCCGCAAGGCCTAAACCAATCCACACACAACTGCCCTTTTACATCTCTTTTATTCATTGTGGGATCATTCATTTCATGCCCCCCATCAAAGTAATATTTATCTCCGCTACCCTCAGTTACCTTTGCACGCTTTTTTTCAATCCAAATTCGGCTGTTTTTTATATTATTCTTGGATGAAATTGAGTCGGATGAAGCATTAGTAACTCCTTGTAAGCTAGCAATCGACCAGACTTTTGCTCTCTCCGTTCTTTCAGGAGGTTTTCGGGGATTTTTTTCACTAGCTACAAAAGCATTGCCATTTCCGCCTAAAAATGAAAAATTATTTTCATCCTCATATTTGAGTCGCTGAGCGTTTTTACACCATTTATACTGAAATAACTTAGGTGGATGATTCCATGTCCATCCTCCATTTCCATCAATTCGATCCATATGCGAAGAAGCATAGCTTCTTACAAGTCTAAATGGATCGGGAGCAGCTATTACAATATCTACTTCATGATCGATGAAATCTCCAGTAACAACATTGACATGTCCTGCAACAATTCCACTGTTTATGGAGTGGAAATTTGAAAAATAATCTCCGCTTTCATCTGCAAATACTTGCACTACGACTATGACAAGTAAATTTAAATATCGTCTCATGTAAGCTCCTCATTTAAACCAGAAGGCATTTAACGAAAAATTAAATTTTTAAATCAATGTCAATTTTGTTCTTCACTGTGAAAAATAAATTGTGGGTTGTGCTTTATAGAAGATCGGGGGATGATATTTTGAAAGGAGGCATTATGAAAACTTTTTTAGCATTGATGATGTTGGTGGGCGCACTTGTTGGTGAAGAACCGATTCATAAGATTAAGATGACGATTGAGTTGGATTGCAAGATGTGCGAAGCGCTTCAAAAATATATTGAGGCGATTCCGAGTGAACAGCCGGATGTTACTTATGATTTATGGATTGGTAGGACGTGTAGGTCACTTGATTCCTTTATGGAAGTGATGAATACGGCTGAAGTAAAACACGCCTCTCTTTATCTTTCGCATTATCCTCCTGAAGAAGACTAAGCAGGGCCCGTGAGG
>JAGVJG010000058.1 GCA_020051235.1 Parachlamydiales bacterium
TATAGTCATGAGGCTGAATGGTTCAATGAAGCTCTATTTCCCTTTACGCTCTATCAAGTTGCTTTTGAGTTAAATAATAGGAGCCGTTCTAAAACAAAATCATATTTAAAAAAGAATAACAATAGAGCCGGCTGGTTTTATCAACAGCTCCTTAAATTTTATGCTCCTTTCGTGATTCCCGGCATTTCTTCAAATATATTGGTTGTAGATGCGGACCTCATTTTTTTAAATTCGGTTGAATTTATGAATGAAAATAACGCACCCTTGTTAAACAGCACTTCATTTGAATACCATTGGCCCTATTTCACACATGCTAAACGTCTGATTCCCGGTTTCAAAAGGAATGAACTTGGGCTTTCTGGAATATCTCATCATATGCTCTTTCAAAAACCGGTGATTGAGGCTTTATTTTCTACGGTAGAAAGGCATCATAAACTCCCCTTCTGGAAAGCCTTTTTAATGCAGGTAAAAAGACCGTACGATGCAGATGCATCCGAATATGAAATCTACATGAATTTTCTTCTTTCAACTTCCAATCAAGCTGAATGGAGACCGCTTCAGTGGCAAAATGTTGACAAGATTGATAATTTAGAGGAACTTCGTGGATCCGGTTTTGATTTTGTAACCCACCACTGGTACTTGAGATGATCCTTTTGATGTTTTTTCCTCTTATACTAATCGGAGCGGTCTATGACCCTCTTCTATGCCGAAATCTTTATGACATTTTAAGGCAAGAAGAAGCGGAAAATGTCCTCATGTTAGGGCCTAATCATCAAAACTATGTCCATCATCTTCAAAATTTAGGAATCAACTGCACACAAGTTGCCAATCCGTTTGAAAAGGTCGAAGATAAATACGATTGGATCGTCTCTTTTGAAACGGCGGAAAACATAGATCCTGCAAAAGAAGACGCTTTTTTAGAAAACATCTCAAAGATTGCCCCTAAGGGAATAATCCTTAGCTGGGCTTATAAAGGTCTTAATCAATCGATCAATGCAAAAAACAACAATTATGTGCGCTTTGTATTAATGAAGAGAGACTATTTAACTCATCCTCTTCATGAAATGCAATTAAGGCTTGAGCTAATCAAAAGCTATTTAAGGCCTTGTCTCTTAGTTTTTGTGAGAAAGGACTTTCTTCCGTAACCTCGGAACATATTTTTGAATAGGCCCGTTTTGATCTAGAACCTTATTTCCCACATTTAACATTGCATTAAGTCGAGCGGGCGTTACGGGCATATTGTCCATACGCAGCTTTCGAGGAATTTTTTCATTCCAAAAGAAAGTGAGTGTACGCGTGTGATAATGATTGATCACGGCCCCACTAAAGCAGCTCGTTTTTGCGTAATTATAATTCGATCCATCGGTATGAGTTAAAGGGAACTTGTTCTGGCAAGCGCAATAGTGCGGCATTACCACTTCAGTGACATGGCGCGGCTGCATAATGGTTTTGCCTTGCTTATTGCATTCATCATCCATATGTGAGCGCCAAACTAATGTTTCTATCATTAATTTATCAGAAGGAATATCCCAAATATTTGAGGTTCCGTAACACACCCAATTTAAAAATACGGCCCCTTGTCTCTCATATTTCTTGAGGAAGTCTTTCATATTATCGTGTTCAAGAGGCACTAAAAATTCGTCTGTATCTATTATGGCAAGCCATCTTGTCTTTAAACGGGTCATTTTAACAGCATGATTATAACAAGGGATTTGAGTGCTATGAACCCATGCATATGTCTCTCCCCCTTCCGGGCCGTACTCCCAATCCAGAAGCGTTACGCTTCCCTCTTTAATATAGGGCTTTAACACTTCTTCAAAATTATCGGTGCTTCCATTGTTATATAAATAGAAGTGATCTACGCCTACGAGTTTGTGATATTCAACCCACTCCTTTAACCAAGGAGCATCATTGTTAAAGATTGTAGCGACGCTCAATTCATAATCAAATTTATGCGGGATAACTCCAGCAACGAGGTTATTGATCCAAATTAACAAAAGTAAATATTTGCTCATTTGATTTTGACCCACGATTTTGGATTTATATTACCGTCTTTTATGCCAAATGCGGGCTTAAACCACTTCGTTGGAGCCACCACCACTTTTTGGGGATTTTTATTCATATAGGCAGCCCACCAACTAAATGTAGAATTGGAAATAATTTGATGTTTGAGAAAGCTTAATAAATAAAAATCAGTCACGAAATCTTCCCCTTCGATGAACACATGGGGCCTTTTAAAACCTTGCATAACCGTTTTGGCGTAATTCATATTATCGGAAAAAATAACGAAAAGCGCTTCTGGCGGAAATAGATTAGCTGCTTTTTCAAAGTAAGGGCGTTCAAGAATGGTGTAAAGATTTCCGAGCTCTTGCCTTTCACCTTTATAATCCCTAATATGAATTCCCACGGTAAATGGGTCCGTCAATAGATAATCATATTTGTTAGCAATGTACTCTTTCACTTCATCAGACGGCTCAAAAAAGGGTGCAATCTTTTCCCAGTTATGGACAAAGTATTTTTCGGATTGAAAATAGCCCCACGTTTGCATGGCAGGCTTTAAAGGAATGGGCACGAGAGTAAAATCATCTTTCTCATTGAATACATTTCTAATGACACCCGGATTGGAAAAATTTAAACGAAAAAAAACTCTTTTGGCCGTCTCAGGAATTTGACAATCCGTCCTAGTTACAAACTCCGGAAAGTAAACAGGAATCCCATGGTCCATTCCAAGACTCAGCGCTGCAGCAACAAAGAAGAATTGATTGCCGAGCCTTCCTCCTTTTAGTCCGCCAATAATAAATTTCGTATTTTCATCTTTAGATATAGCGGGAGGGCTAGGTTTAGGTTTTATAATTGCAAAAGGGGGTGAAAAGACCTTTGCATCTAGATTGCATAAAAGGACAAAAAATAAAAAAAATTTAAAAATGTTTTTCATAGCTTGAAATATACTCATTAACCAAATAAATAAAACACTTAGCATTAATTTTTGGAGAAGTATGTTCTATATTTTTTTGTTCATGATCCCGTTTGTTTTATTGCAAGCTTATGATCATGTCGTTATTTGGGGCCATAAAAATACAGGACACACCCACTCCTATATTCACGGTGCATTTTACAAAGCTTTTAAACACTTGGGTTATGATGCTTACTGGGTTGATACCGTTGACGAGCTAAAGGGAGTTAATCTTTCGAACACCCTTTTTTTGACGGAAGGGCAGGTTGAAAAGGGTATTCCGATCCGAAGCGATGGAACTTATATTCTTCATAATTCTACAAGCCCTCAAAATTATAAAGGAAGCCACTTCGTCACGATACAAGTTTACACTCACGACGTTGACAAACTTTCTAATCTCGTTACCTTATCGCCATTTATTATCGCAGACTACCCGGGCAAGGTTCTTTATATGCCTTGGGCTACCGATCTACTCCCTCATGAAATTGATCAAATCAAAACAACGATCCCCTTTATCAAGAAAGGTAATGATATTTGGTGGGTAGGAACGGTCGGAGAGGGTGAGTTTGGAAATGTTAATGAGATCAATCCTTTCATCAAAGCATGTAAAGAAAATAATATCGATTTCCGAATTTCAAACCCGTGGGTAAGGGGAATATCGACTGAAGAGCACATTAAGAAAATTCAAACCTCTTTCATGGCTCCTACGATTGTCGGAACTTGGCAGAAAAAACAAGGCTATATTCCTTGCCGAATTTTTAAAAATATTAGCTACGGTCAATGGGGTATAACAAATTCAAAGACCGCGTATGAAATTTTGGAGAGAAAAATTACTTACAATCCAAATACATATAAGCTATTTTACGATGCCTTATTGGCGGTAACCAATTTGGATCTAAGGAAACATTTTGAAGTAATGGATTTTGTGAGAGACAACCATACCTATATTAATCGTATCGAAACGATACTTAACTTTATCGAGGATTGTAAATAATAATGTATCTGCTTCTACTTGCAATTTTTTCCATCTGCTCGTTAAGTGCCTTCGATAAGGTTGTTTTATGGGGTCACAAACTGCATTCGCACACCCATTCCTATATTCATGAAGGTTTTGTTAGAGGGTTTAAACATCTAGGATATAAAACCTATTATTTAGATGAAAAAGACGATATTTCTAATCTAGATTTATCAAATGCCTTATTTATTACCGAAGGGCAAGTTGAAACGGGAATGCCCTTAAGACAAGACGCCATATATCTTCTTCATAATACGCGTGAACCTGAAAAGTTTACCCATTTAAAAGCTTATAATTTGCAAAAATACACTTATGATATTGAGGAAATTCCTACCGTTAAAAAGATTGCGCCCTTCACTTTTTATGATTTTGATACCAAAACGGTCTATATTATGTGGGCGACCGATCTTCTTCCTCATGAAATTGATGAAATAAAACATCGTGTACCCTTTTTTAAAAAGACAAGAACGGTATGGTGGGTAGGAACGCTAGGAGAAGGTTTATACGGCAACTTAAGCGTCATTCGCCCCTTTGCCAGAGCTTGCAAACAGAACAACATCGAATTTACCCAATCCGATCCTTGGATAAAGGGCATCGATCGAAATCCCCATATTTCAAAAATTCAAGAATCTTACATGGCGCCCGCCATTGTTGGAGAATGGCAAAGAGAAAACGGCTATATACCCTGTCGAATTTTTAAAAATATTAGCTATGGTCAATGGGGGATAACCAATTCAAAAGCGGTATATGATCTATTTGAAGGCAAGGTCACTTACAACGCAGATACTTACCAACTTTTCTTTGATGCGATTCCTCATTTAAATAATTACACCGCCCTTTTTGAGCTAATGGATATCGTACGTGATAAACATACCTATTTAAATCGCATCGATACAATCTTAGATTTCTTAAAACAGATGCAAGCTATTGAAGAATCCCAAGGTCTTTAAAGGCCTTGGTCCATCTATTTTTCATCTTTTTATTGTGTTCGATTGAGTGATTTTTAATCTGCTCCCTTTTTGCAGCATAATCAGTGTTCTCTATTTTATTTAATAAATCTTCCCAGGAATCAAAATAGATAAAAATATCGTTTCTTAGCGGCGCATACCATTCTGAAACTTTGGCAAAATCCCGATAAATTATATAAAAAGGATTGGTGAAAAAATAATTCGAATTATTTGTGACCAACTCTACAAAGAATTTTTCTGACGGTAGAAAGTAGGGAATGCCTAAAGACAAGTTTTCAAATAAAGCCAAATTAGACCACGCATAGGGAAAATGGATAATACCTTTAAAATCTTCTAAATCGCGCGCTCCATTATATCTTCCACAATAAACAGGAATGCCTAAGTCGCTTAAAAACTTCTGCATATCCATAAATTGGGTTTCGTTATGGTAAGGAGGTAAAAAGAAGGTCTCATTTTTTACAATATGACTGGGGATCGCACTGTTATTTAGAGGCAATATTTCAAAAGCAGAAGGGGTGATTATTATAGACCCGGTGTTTACACCTTGTTTATGAGCATAATGATGCTCAAACTCGGTATAGGCTATCACTTTAACATTAGGTAAAGTCACTGCCTTACGAAATAATTCATAATAGGCCTCATCCGGGAAATCACAATCCAAAGAAGCTTGATCTGAGTAATCAAAACGATTACAGATCCATATGATAAGAGGTTTAGGCCAATCATTTTGCAAAAAAATTCGAGCTAGGGGAGCCGTATCCGAAGTAATGATGGCATCGTAGTTTAAAAAAGTCTCTTTATGTAAATCCCAAATCCTTTGGGCTCTTTCTTCGCCTAAGTTATAGAGTTCATTCCCTGAAGACACCCCATCGAAAAATTTATTGGGTAAAGACTGAATACGCCAGGTATCCACTTCGATCCCAAATTGTTTTCCCACTGCCTCAATCTCTTTTTCACATCCGGCATGAAAAGTAAGATGAAGCATTTTGGGGGCCGCATAAAGCTCAAAAACAAAGACAAGTAAAAGAACAAATCTCATTTTTTCCTTAAAATCACTTGATATTCGTCTGCAATTAACTCAAACCCATTATTAAGCAAGAAAGGAAGTGCATATTTTGACTTACCTAAACCCGAGGTGTCTCCAAATTTGCGCGGAGTCGTATTTTTTACATCATCGATTAAAAGAATCCCCCCTTTTGGGATTAGATTTCTTTCGACAACGACCTTAGCTTCTTCTAGTTGCAATAGGGCCGTGGGCTCGATCGGAGTCATATCCCCCGTATCTAAATAAAGTAAGTCGATTCCCTTCGGGAAAGAGGTGTTCTTTAAAAAGGCAACTGAATCGGAAACATGAAACCTCATTATGCTCGAGTAATCGGCTAACATGACTCTGCAGCGGTTAATATGTCCGGTAATTAAATCAACGGTGTGTATCTCAGGATTTAAACGACCCAATGCGACTGCCGCCATACGAGTGAAAAATCCCGCTCCCCAATCCCAATCTGCCGGTTGATCGGGATGCCAATATTTCCTATCGTCAAGATTGCAACCGACTAATCCCCCATGAACAAAGCTTCTAGAGGTTCCAAGTTCTACGATGACCTTTCCATTATTTTTTTCGAAAAGTTCAAACGCTGTTTTAAAAGTGTCATATCGAGATTTAGGAATATTGGGCAAATAAGACCAATCTCCTCCATAATAAGTGCCCCACTCTAGGTATTCTTTGTAAGGCTCTAAAAGAGTTTCGACATTGGTGGCAGAAGAAAGGGGTAAAAACACCGTCAGTAGAATCGTATAGAGATACTTCATTACTCGCTTGCCTTTTTAATATTTTTAGATTTCTATACTTACATTAGAATTTTATGGACACTATTTTTAACCGAAATCTTGACAAAGTCTTTTTAATGTTATAACAATCGCTTATGGAATTATTAAGAATTATTTTTATATTTTTTATTGCTTTTGCCCCTCTTTTATCAGCAAAGCAAGTGGGTTTATTAATAGTTGCGACCGGAAAATATATTAAATTTGTTCCCGGTCTAATCAAATCGGCAGAAAAACATTTTTGTCCGGGTCATCAAGTCACCTTTTTTGTTTTCACAGATGATCTGAATTTTAACCATCCTAATACTTTTATAATGCCCCACAGTCGTTTAGGATGGCCTTATGATACATTAATGAGATTTCATGCTTATAAAAAGTACAAAGATCAATATAAGGATTTCGATTATCTTTATGCTTGCGATGCCGATATGTTATTTGTCGACACGGTAGGCGATGAGATTTTTGGCAATCGCATGGCCGTCATTCATCCCGGCTTTTATAATTCTAGGGGAAGCTACGAAACCAATCCTAAATCGCTTGCCTACGTGGGACCCAAAGAAGGAAAACATTATTTCTGCGGGGGATTTTATGGGGGAAAAGCAAGTACTGTTCTTAAGCAATTAGATGTGCTCATTGCAAGAGTAGATCAAGATTTAAAAAATAAAATCATTGCTGTCTGGCACGATGAAAGTCACCTTAACCGCTATTATATAAATAACCCTCCAGATGTTGTTCTAAACCCTTCTTATTGTTATCCCGAAAGTTGGAATTTACCCTTTCCTAAAAAACTGCTAGCTTTAGACAAACCTCACGAGGAGATGAGAGAATAATGCTAAAGCTACTGATAGCCCTTTTCGCTTTTAGTTCTATCTTTGCTATCGAGGAAAAATCGATGGTGATTGTAGTTCCCTCTTACAAAAATATTCAATGGTATGAACAAAACTTAGGCAGCTTACTTACTCAAGATTACAAAAATTTCCGAATTATTTATGTCGACGATTGTTCTCCTGATGGAACGGGTAAAGCCGTTCAAAAATTTTTAGCTAAATGGAAAGGAGGGCCTAAAGTCACCTTAAAGCTAAACAAAGTTCGCGTCGGTGCCATGGAAAATATTTACAATGCGGTCCATGAATGTGCAGACGATGACATTGTGGTATTGGTAGATGGGGATGACTGGCTTCCAAATAACCATGTATTAAAAGATTTAAACGAAGCTTATTCATCGGAAAACGTTTGGTTCACTCATGGTCGATTGATCGAATATCCGCACGGACACTCTAATTGGTGCGAACCACTAAAGCCTGAAGCCATTAAGAATAATACTTATAGAAAATTTAAATGCCCTTCTCATCTAAGAACTTTTTATACCTGGTTATTCAAGCTAATTAAAAAAGAAGATTTCATGTACGAAGGCAAATTTTTGGCAATGACATGGGATATGGCCATCATGTTTCCTTTAGCTGAAATGGCGTCAGAAAGACACAAGTTCATGGATGAGATAAATTACGTTTATAATATGGCCAATTCGATTAACGATAATAAAGTAAATCCTGACTTACAAAACTACTTAGATTACGTCATGAGAAACCGGCCTCCTTATTCACGTTTAGAAAAAAGGCCTGAGCCGCTAAACTGATTTCCTATGAAAATTATCGACACCGATATTCACGACGTTAAAATCATTGAACCTAAAGTTTTTGGGGATGACCGCGGCTTCTTCATGGAAAGCTACAATGAAAAGGCTTTCAATGAAGCGCTAAAATCCAATTGGACTTTTGTTCAAGATAATCACTCATTTTCAAGAAAAGGCGTATTGAGGGGTCTTCATTTTCAAACTGAGAACACTCAAGGTAAGTTAGTTAAGATAGTAACAGGTGAAGTGTTCGATGTGGCAGTCGATATTCGAAAATCATCACCTACCTACGGCAAGTGGGTGGGTGTGAACTTGAGCGGTTCCAACAAGCGCATGATGTGGGTTCCACCGGGTCTTGCCCACGGATTTCTAGTTCTTTCCGAAACCTGTGACTTCCTATACAAATGCACTGATTATTACAACCCGAAGGCCGAAGTTACCCTCATGTGGAATGATCCACAACTCGGCATCAACTGGCCCCTTCAAGGAGAGCCCGAACTTTCCGCCAAAGACAAAGTGGGTAAACGCTTGATAGAGCTATAGAATTAATTCTAAGTTTTGTGTTGATCCTCAAACTTATGAATTATATTTATATTTTATTTTCTTTGATCTTTTCCTTTAGCCTAGCTGCTGAAAAAGTACTTATTTTTACCTACAGCTATAACCGCCCTGAGTTTATTGAATATCAATATAAAACATTTGAAAAATTTCTTTTGGATGATTTTGAGTTTGTTGTTTTTAACGACGCTTCAGATACAGTCATGCGGGATAAAATTGAAAAAAAATGTAGGGCGCTCCAAGTTAAATGTATCAATATTCCTCAACATATTCATACCTTACCTTATTTAAAGAGATTTCCTGGTGAAGATTTTAACCATGCTTCAGTTCGAAATTCAAACGTCGTTCAGTATTCACTCAATAACTTAGGATTTAATCATAACGGAATTGTGGCACTTTTCGACTCCGATCTTTTTTTGGTTAGGCCTTTTAGTATTAAAAAATATATGGAAGGCTATGGGTTATCGGCTCTGCCTCAATCGCGTGGAAATCCGAATCTTATAATTGATTACTTATGGATAGGACTTGTTTTTATTGATATGTATGCAATACCGGATGCAAAGACATTAAATTTTAATTGCGGAAGAGTTGAAGATGTCTCTGTTGATGCGGGTGGCCATACCTATTATTATTTAAAGGCTCATCCAGAAGTTCCGGTTCGACATTTAAATGAGGGAAGTTGGCCCTTTGCTGTTTGCAAGGAGTGCGAAAAAAATAATATACGCATTTGTTTACATAACGATGAAGAGCTTAGGAATTGGGGATTTGATAATCAGCAGATAGATTTTATTCATAAAGGACCGATTAACTCTCAATTTATTCTTAATGGAACCTTTTTTCACTATAGAGGAGGAACTAATTGGGATGGGCAATCTGCCAATTTTCATAATAACAAATTGTTATTATTGAAAGAGTATATTGAGAATATTGTGTCAAACTAAGGTTTATATTTAGCCACAAATTCGTGCAGGAAAACGGAGCGATCGAAATCTTCAATCGCTTTGTCTTTTCGACTAATACTTTCATGATGAACTCCGGTTGCATAAGGAGTGAATAAAGAAAGCAATCCCTTATTTTTTAACTGACAAGCAAGACGTGTATCGCTATAGGCGATAGGATAGGCAACTTCATCAAAACCCCCGATCGCTTCGAAATGCTCTCTTTTCATGATGGAGGCAGCGGCGGTAACGGCATCAACGATTTGAAGTTTTTTATTCATGGAAGGAAGCGGTGATAGGCAATCCAAGTGAATCCAATTCATTTGATTTTCAAGAGCCTCTTCCTGGTCGAGTTTTACGCCCCCATGTTGGACGAGACCATTTGGATAAGTCAAAAGAGATCCAACACAGCCGATACGAGCCTGAGACGCCCATCTAACCATTTCATAAACGGCATTAGACGCCAAAATTGCATCATTGTTAACGAAAGCGATGTAAGGAGCATTCGAATTTTTGGCGGCTAAATTATTTAAGCGTGAATAATTAAAAGGCTCGTTTACTTCCAATACGTGAACATTAAGCTTTCTTAATTCATCGGCAATGCTCTTGTCTTCGCTATTGTTATCAACGGCCCAAATATCGAGTTTCACATCCGTTTGTTTTAAAAGAGCCTGAATGGCATCGAGCGTAAGCTTTTTCTGATCTTTATAGGGCATAATAACTTGAATATGAGGAATGTGATCAAGTTGAGGGATAGCTTTTATGGAGGTAGAAGTTAAGCCTTGTTCGACTTCCCAGTTTAGCCCTTTTTCTTGATAATAACGGGTAAAAATAGGCAGCAAAGCAGGGATTTCCGGGGCTGAGAGCTGACCATATAAAGGCGCTTGCACGCCGATAAAACGAGCCCCTAAAAGATCGAGCTTAAACGCCCTTTCATAAGGATTCAGAGTCTTGATTTCATTGTAAAATTTAATAGGAACAAGCAGTCCGCTTAAATGAAGGGCTTCAAATTCATAAGGAAAATGAAGTTCTTTAAATTTTGGAGTAAGCCGGGCCGACAAGAAATTTTCGTTTGGTTTAAGGGGCGTGGGGCTAATATATAAAACGGCATTGGGATCATTAACGACTCGCAAAATCTGCTCATAGCGATACAACAAATCAAGCCGCAATCGATCGCCCGCATGAACAAAGAGAACGTGCGTTCCAGAAGGATTTGTTTTAACAATCTCGAGATTTGCGGCTGTCTGATTTTCAACTGAGCGTTTAGTCGCATCATTATTTCCTTCAATTACACAGGAAAAACGGATTTTATTGTCACTTGAAAGAAGGGAATGAAGGCCTTGAAGAGTTTTTCTATTCGACTCAAAACGGGTTTCATCGAAAGCCTCAGTATCAATATAGAAATCTCTAAGAAAACGTCTGCGATATTTAACCCCTAATTCCTTAAATACTTTCCAGTATAGCGGGAGCTGTTTTTGCTTATAGCCTGTTTTAAATCTATCAAAAATTCGGAGTAATTGTTTCATGATCTATAAGGAGCGATAAATAAAAAGAGGTTACGAAACCACCCCTGCTTAAAAAAGCGGTTTTTAAACAACAAGAGGCGCGATTCAACGTAGCTAACTTTTGGCAGAGCTAAAAAGTCGATCAATTCTTGGCGATTTTTTAAACTAAAGCGATCTTGAAATGCTTTTGCTTGTTTTTGAGGGGCTTTGTAAGGAGTTTTCTTAACTTTTTCGGTTCCTTCCATTACATAATTGCAAAATTGCAAAGGCTTTGCACCTAATTGATTGCTGGCATGCTGGCGGTATTTGACCAATCTTTCGTTAACAGGAATGACGGCACCAAACATACTCGCAGCAAGTGCAAGCCAGGAATCGTGCATCATGGCATCTTCTGGAATAGGGAGGGCTTTTTTGATGAGGGGTCGATTTATAAGCATCGCTGCCCCCGTAACATTATTTTGCATTAAAAGTCGGTTAAATGAGGTGGCCCTTGGATTTAAACCCGCTCTTTTCCAAAATGAGCGATGTATACGCGTGCCTTTTTCATCCACAACCTCTAAATCGTGATGGATTAAAACGGGATTCTTATTATCTTTCGCAAATTTCAACATTATTTCAATTTTTTGCGGATGCCAAATATCGTCTTGATCAGCTAAAAAAACCCAGGTTGCTCGAGTGGCTTCAAGCAATAAAGAGAAATTTTGCTTCACCCCTTTATTTACTTTACTTGGAAGCAATCGAATACGCTTATCACTTGCCATCATGGATCGAATAATATCGAGAGTCTGATCGGTAGATCCATCGTCTCGTACAATCAAAGTCCATTCTTGAACCGTTTGACGTTGAATCGACTCGATTTGTTCGCGAATATATTTCGCTCCATTGTAAGTAGCTAAAACAATTTCACTTCCCATAACGTGCCGCCTGTAACGATCGATAAATAGCGTAAGGGTTTCTTAAACGAATGCCCGCCTTTAAAAGAGGGATAAATGGCTTTTTGCGACCGTTTTTTGAAACAATTCGAGTAATCATTTGATTTAATGGCTCAACAACCTTATCCCATTTGAAGGTATCGGAAAGAGCCTTTGATTGCGCTGCCATTTTCTTTTTAAGCGCTGAATCATTTTTCAATGTTTTAATGGCTTGAGCGGCTTCACCTACATTTTCATAAGAAACAACGAGGCCTGCTCCGTTTTCTAAGACTAATTTAGAAAATGAATCTCCTTCCGTTAATAACATCGGAAGGCCCGCCCATAAATAGTCGAGAATGCGCGTTCTAAAAGCGTAGCGTGTTTCAAGATGGGATAAATGGGTAGATACGCCCACATCGGATTCATTTAAAAAGGCTTGTCTTTCTTCATAAGGAGTCCATCCATAATTAAAAAAGACCTGCGAAGTTAGTCCTAGCTTTTCGACTAATTTAACGGCTTCGCTCGCCATTTTCATTTCAGGAACTTTTTCGTTAGGATGTTTCAAACCCATAAAAACAAGCTTGATTTGAGGATCTTTTAATTGATCGATCGCGCGAATTAAGGTCAGAGGATCAAACCAATTCCAGATGCCTCCGCCCCATAAGAGAACAAAATCATCAGGTTTAATATCAAATTTCTCTCTCATACCTTTTAAAGGCTTTATAGTGTCATTTGATAGCCCGAAGGGAACTATGCCTATATATTGTAAAAGAGATGGATCTTCATCATATCGATCGGGTGAAATTTTCTTTAACCCCATTAAGAGTCCAAGCCACAAATCGCGTTGCAATTCATTAGCGCACAAGATTCCATCTGCCATTCTTAAAGACAAATTTGTCACTTCAGTAATAGCCCGGTGGCGGTTTCTTCTTAATGGATCGGGATAACGTTTAAAAATTTCCAGATGCTCAAGGGGTTGAGGATCATAGGCATCAATGATTATTTTTTTATTATATATCGTGATCAAAGCCGCAATTTTTAAAGTGAGCTGTTGTACTACAATTACCTCTGAGTCTTTAATTGCCTTTCTTAAATGAGCATGCGTCTGAATTTTAAATGGAGCTATTATATCGCTCTCATTTGGAGTAAGAAGTGTAACTTCATGATTTTTCGATAATGATTTTGCAAATTCAAAATAGCGAATACCCGGTCCGGCCATGGACTTACCCACAATATCAAGTGAGATTAAAAGAACTTTAGCCATGTTTGTCCTCTTTCCATCTATACCCTAAAACAAGCCCGCTTCTTTCAGCTAAATGGGCAAAGCGCAGGTTGGGCTTTGTAGGATAAACGGGAAATCTTAAAGAGGGGTTTTCAATAATTACGGGCTTTAAATTATGGACGTTACATTCTAATCGAATGGAATAGTCGCCTTTATTAAATAAAGAGGCGGAAATGGGGAAGCTTAAGGTGTGTTTACCCGGAGAGATAAACTTTTTCATCTCGTCGGGATCATCTGCAATATCGGCGCGAGCGACCAACTGGTTTCGTGAATTTAAAATAATAAAGCCGAAATACAGGTCGGGATCATATTTGAACACTTCATATTCAAGTTTAAGTTCAGGCGTTTCATGTTGATGGAAGTACTCTTTTTCCTCTCTAAAACCAAAAAAATTAAAACGAATGTGTTCATCGCCCACATTTCCTTTCCAAGACAGGCTCTCGCTTTTGATCTGCTTTAAATATTGATCAACAACAGGTCCTATAGCCCCTTCCGCTTCAACTCGGCCTTTAACTAAGTAAATACCTTTATTGCACAGATTGAGTACGTTGCTGATATCGTGGCTTACAAATAAAACGGTTCGGCCACTTTTTCCCAACTCTCCCAATCTTTTAAGGCATTTTTCTTGAAAGGAAGAATCACCAACCGCAAGCACTTCATCGACAATCAAAATATCGGGATCAAGGTGAGCAGCAATAGAAAATCCGAGCCTCGCATACATCCCGCTCGAATATCTTTTTACAGGGGTATCTAAAAACTTCTCGATATCGGCAAAAGTGACGATTTCATCGAATTTCTTTTTAATTTCTTCAGAAGTCATTCCTAAAATGGCGCCATTTAAGAAAATATTTTCACGGCCGGTTAATTCAGGATGAAACCCTGTTCCGACTTCAAGCAGACTTGAAACTCGTCCACGAATTTTAATTCGACCCGAGGTGGGCTCGGTAATGCGTGATAAAACTTTTAAAAGAGTCGACTTGCCGGCGCCATTTTTTCCTATTAGCGCAAGCCTATCTCCTTCTTCAATCTTGAAGGAACAGTCTTGCAGCGCCCAAAATTCTTCGAAAGAGGGTTTTGGAGGCTTTGGCGTGAAAGGTTTTAAGAGTCTTTTTGCTTTATTAGTAAGTGTTTCAACTAAAGTTGAGCCGGCTCCAATCCCTTGATGATAAATAGTGTAGCGTTTTGAAATTTTTTCGGCTTCGATGACAGGCTTCATATGATATCTCCAAAGCGCCTTTCCATTTTTCGAAACACTTTTAAGCCAAGCCAGTTAATAAAAAGGGTCATTAAAATGGATGTTGAGAGAGCTTGCAGCAAATAAGGAGGATTTACTCCAAATATTGACCAACGAAAGCCTTCAATAATTCCCGCCATGGGATTTAAAAAATAGAGCCATTGCCACTTCTCAGGGATCAAAAAGCTTCCATAACCAACCGGTGATACATACATTCCGAATTGGACCACAAAGGGAATCACGTAACGGATATCTCTATATTGAACCGTCAATGCCGAAAGAATTAAAGAACATCCCAAGCAAAGTGCGACAGTTAATGCAATTAGAAGGGGTAGAAAGAAAAAGTTGCAAAAGAAAATATCTCCGTACCACAGAATCAGCGCAAATAAGAGAACAAGCGCAATGAGAAAATCGACAAATTGAACGATGATTTGGCTCGCCGGAATCACAAGACGTGGAAAATATACTCGAGAAAGCAAGCTGGGATTGTTAAGCAAACAAGGAGTCGTCTCTTGCAAGCTGCTTGCAAATAACATCCAAGGAACCATTCCGCTTAACGCAAATAAGGGATAAGGAATTCCATCCGAGGGAAAATTGGCGAGTCGTCCAAAAATAAATGTAAAAAGGGCCATCGTCAAAAGGGGGCGAATCAACGCCCAAGCTACACCAAAAAAAGCTTGTTTATAGCGCACTAAAATATCGCGCCAGGCAAAAAAATAAAAAAGCTCTCGATAACGTATTAAATCTTTAAAGTATTCGTTTTGTGAACGATTAGCTTCGATAACGGTCTCTGGTAGGGACTTGGAGGATTCCATGAGTAAGATTGTAAGGCGATTAATTGATAGCCCGCAATGCAAAAGATAGCATAAATCACTCCGGAGGTCAAAGAAATGAGGAAGGGATTTGTAAATCCGGACAGTAACCAGACCAAAAACATGATTAAAAAACTAAATTTAACCCGGGTCAGAGGAGGTTTTAGAAATAAATAGGCAATAGCAAGTAAGGGTATGGATATTGCGATAAGTCCAAGCAATCCAAACTGCATTAAAAAGGCCACCCACTGAACTTCATATGAGTGTTTAAGCGTTTGATCGCGAACCCCCTCTTCTGTAAAGCCGCCCATTCCTTTCCCTAGAACAGGGGCAGTAAAAAAACCTTCAATCAAATTTGAAATTTGAATTTTACGAATGTCGTCTGATTTTTCACTATGTTCGGAAAAAAAGCGCCTTTCCACGACTTGATAAACCTTTTCAGGCCCTATCATCATGATAAATAAAGCAACTAAACAGCTAAATCTAAAAAGGCTGAATATTAGTTTTTTATGATTGAGGGTCATCCAATAACAAAAATGAGCAAAAAGTGCAGCCATTAAAAGGTATCTTGAAAAGCTTAATAATAACGCGAGCCAGGTAAATGGGATAAAAAAAAGGAAAAACACTCTTGATAAATTCAGTCCAAGCGATCGATTCATCAAAGCAACAAACAAAATGAAGGGCGTAACGATATCAACAGAGGTTTGGACCCTTCCGATACCGCCATAGATTCCCATGGACATGAACCTTATGCCCACTTTCTCCATCAAACTGAACAAATCAATGATGTGGAAGACGTTTAAAATGGTGAGCGAGACTTTTAAAATTGAAAATAGAAAGCTGAAGTAGATTATGAATTTAAAAAAGGACGTTGCCTTAAGAACATTCTCTGTAATCAGATATAGGGATACTAGAGGGACAAAAAGAGTAATAATAAATAGCTTGAACTGATCAATGGCGGATGCGGGATATCCCATTCCTATTACTAAAAAAAGCCCTAGGACAGGCAATGCATAACCTAAAAAAATAAATAGAGATAGGTTTTCTTCTTTAATTCTCTGATTGAAAAGCAAATAGGAAGAAAAGGCAAAAAGCGTTCCTAAAAAAACTAAACTTTTGGGGGAAAGAAGGCCGTGCGATCCATCTGAAGGGACAGTAATCCCTACTAAAATCAAGAGATAATAGGTATATAAAAGGACTTTCGAACCATTAACCTTCATAGATCAAATACTTTAACGCCCCAAACTTTGAGCCATGAATAAAATATTTTTATGGGATTTTTTTGTTTTAAATGTAGCTTAAGCTCATTTTCGGCGGACATTAATCGCAATAGATGGGACGTATTCTTTCTACCCTTCCAGCCTCTTCCATGATAGGCAATAAGGCTTGGAACAAACATAAGCTCCCAACCCTCTTTCGCTAATCTTAAAGAGAGATCAATGTCTTCCTTATAACAAAAGAAGTTTTCGTCGAAGACTTGTCCTGGAGAGATTTCAACTGATAAGAGCGCTTCTTTGCGACAAAACATACAAGCCCCACAAAGCGCATCGACATATTCTTCTCGATCATACTCATGCGATTTTTTTCCTTGGCCCCGATCATACCAACGCCCATACCAAGCGCCCGTGATACCTGCCGAATCGATAAGTCCCGTAGGCTCATTTGTTTTAAAATCGAAGCCAAGAAGCTTAGGGGTTAAAGCGCCTACTTTTGGATGGTTGTTCAACCAAGAAATCGCCTTTTCTAAAAAGTCGACGGGCAAAATAAGATCAGGATTTAAAAAGAGAACGCAATCAATTTCTTTTCCAAGAGAAGCAAAGCCCAAGTTATTTGCAGCAGAAAATCCAATGTTTGGCATCAGGCAAAGCTCGATTGCGCCTTTTCGATTATATTTTTTAACATAGGCTGTATTGGATGAGCCCGAATCAATTATAAATATTTCGGCTGCAGGGACTGTCTGTTTTTGAAGCGCTTCGATTACCGGATCGATCGTCGACTCTGATTGATGAGTGACGATCACCACACCTACTTTCATCGTTTTTGGTAATTGGTTTCGATCCATTGGCGATAAACTCCCGACTCAACATGGTTTACCCATTCAGGGTTATTTATATACCATTCGATGGTTTCAATAAGTCTTTTTTGAAGGGAGGGGGAAGGCGTCCAGCCGAGCTGTTTTACTTTTGAACAATCAATCGCATATCTCCAATCATGTCCGGGCCTATCTTTGACATAGGTAATAAGCGATAGTAATTCAGAGCTTTCGATATTTAAAATTTTTGCCACGTTGGCGATGATGAGATGAATCATATCGATATTTCGAACTTCTTGCTCGCCGCCGATATTGTAAGTTTCTCCCGAAACGCCTTTTTCAAGCAGCATCCATAAGCATTCCGCATGATCATCGACAAATAGCCAATCCCGTACGTTTTTTCCTTCTCCGTAAACCGGCAAGGATTTTCTCTTTAAACAATTTAAAATCATTAAAGGAATGAGTTTTTCAGGGAATTGAAAAGGGCCGTAGTTATTACTGCAGTTAGAAATACATGTCGATAAATGATAAGTCTTTGAATAGGCACGAACCAAATGATCAGAAGCTGCTTTTGAAGCAGAATAAGGGGAATTCGGTTGATAAGCGGTTTCTTCCGTGAATAGGCCTTCTTCTCCTAAACATCCGTATACTTCATCGGTCGATACATGATGGAAGTGAATTTTTGGATTTCTTTTGACTACTTCCAATATATGAAAAGTGCCCATCACGTTTGTTTTTAAAAAGGCTTCAGGATCTAAAATACTTCGATCTACGTGACTTTCGGCCGCAAAATGGATGATCGTATCAATTTTATATTCATGACAAATTTGCTCGACTTTCTTTTCGTCACAAATATTGCCTTGAACAAAGACATAGCGTGGATCGTCTTCGACCGATTTTAAATTTTCTAAGTTGCCGGCGTAAGTCAATAAATCGTAATTTACGCATTTACCGGTAAAGTTAGGCACTTTGTCCAAAACATATCTAATAAAAGCAGAGCCGATGAAACCCGCCCCGCCCGTTACGAGGATATTAATGACTTTTCGATTCATTTGCCGTGCTCCTTAAGTGCAATGTCCACCAAGTATTTTCCGTATGGGCTTTTGCCCAGTTTTTTGCCTAACTCTTTTAACTTTTCACGATCAATAAAGCCCATTCTAAAGGCAACTTCTTCAAGCGCCGCAATATAGCTGCCTTGTCGCTCTTCAATGACCTGAACAAATTGGCTCGCTTGCATCAAGCTTTCATAGGTTCCGGCATCAAGCCAAGCGAATCCTCTTCCCATTACATGCACTTCTGCATCACCTTTTTCCATGTAAAGCCGATTTACATCGGTGATTTCAAGCTCTCCTCTCGGCGAAGGTTTTAAAGAATGAGCAAAATCAACAACGCGGTTGTCATAAAAATATAGGCCGGTGATTGCAATGTTAGATTTTGGATGCTTAGGTTTTTCTTCAACGGATAAGAGTTTACCGTTAGTGTCGACTTCTGCAACCCCATAACGCTCGGGATCTTTCACTTCATAACCAAAGAGTGTGCAGCCTCTTTTCTTCTGTGCCGCTTTTAAAAGCATCGGCTGAAGATAGTTACCGTAAAAAATGTTATCGCCAAGAATCAGTGCAACCGGACTTTTTCCAATAAATTCTTTTCCGATAATAAAAGCTTCAGCGAGTCCGTTCGGTTTGGGCTGAACAGCATATTGAAGATTAACGCCATATTGAGAGCCGTCCCCAAGCACCCTTTTAAATTGAGCTTGGTCTTCCGGAGTTGTAATAATTAAAATATCTTTAATCCCCGCAAGCATTAATACGGAAAGGGGATAGTAGATCATCGGTTTGTTATAAACCGGTATAAGCTGTTTGGAAAGCCCAATGGTCATAGGGTGAAGTCGTGTACCCGATCCGCCAGCGAGAATGATCCCTTTCATATGATAATCCTTTAGAGAATGGGACTAATGATAGAATTCCCTGCTCTATCTGTCAATGACCCTTGAAACTTTGAAAATGTTTATATTAGTATACCCATTATGATGTTAGTTGCCACCTCAGACAAATTTGCCTCTACAACCGATGAAAGATCACTGTTGGTTGCAAGTCCTGAAACGGCTGTAATCATTTTTGCGCCGGAACCCTTTATTGAGTTTCCAAAAATTAAAGCTACTTGCTGTCAAATAACATCGGCAATTGTCATCATCGTCGCAGGAATTTCTTTAACGGCGTATTTTTTATATCGATTTTCGATTTTTTCATAAGAATTGAAACTAAGATTGAATCTAGCTATCATTTTTGAATGGAATACACACCTTTAATTGCTCCGAATAGACCCGAATCTCCTGAAATTCACAACGCTATTAATGGCGATCCTTCGTACAGGATAGATATACCTGTTTTTTTTGTTCCAGGAGAAATGGCTCCGAAAAAAATGTATGCACCCATAGGATGTATACTATGTGTGTGTGTTACTCTTTCCGTAGCAGCTTTTGTATTATACAAGCTTGGAATGTTAACAAGTTCGGAATAGAAATAAGCGGCCTGATCTCTTTTAGATAAGGGTTTTGTTCATCCATCAATTCAGGAAAATATTCGAAATGAACGCTTGAGAGGATGGCTTTGCCCTTTTTAACTTGGCATTCTATCACCGCTTCTCGGCCGTCTGGATAATAAGCGATGGGATTTCCCTCGCCTTCTTCAAAATGACCTCCCCCATTAAAAAAGACCGTGACCGGCTCTTTCCATTTTAGCGGAGTTGCCATTGCCCCTTTTAAAGAGTAATAATCAAAGGCTTTTAGAGTAGGCCCTTTTACTGTTCCCGGATAAAAAGCGAGCTCTCTTTTACCGATGATTTCCAGGGGACCGCCTTCATCAAAGTTCACTTTACTTCCTGCAAAATAAGCTCCTGCGCAAATGCCTAAATAAGCGCCGCCTTCTTCGACATATTTTTTAATATTATCGATTCCTTTGCCTTTTAAACTGCGAACGTAAGGAAGGTCTCTTCCACCTGGCATAACAAATAAAGCACATTCATCCCAATTAGAGAAAAAAACTTCATCAACTGTAACTAAGCGCGTCGGAATTTTTGTGTGGAGAGAAAACATATGAAGCGTGTGTTTCAAGCTGTCAGCTGAAACACCGCACCCATTATAGATCCAAATTGATCTCATAGAGAAATTTGATCAAAAGTCTCGTTAAAATAGGCTTCATTATTGAGAGGAGAAAGTTCTTTCAAGGCTTCTTCATCAGAAAGGATACGATCATGAAGAAAAACTTGTTCCATTTGATAGTGGCCAATAAGGGGAAGTTGATTTTTGTTGTTCTTTTCGGTTCGTCGATACCAAACACCTAAAAAAGGAATATCCATCTCTTTCATAGCTTTTTCAACAGAAGCCACCTGATCTTTTTTATCATCAATAAACACAATCAGTTCAGGTCTTATCTTCCATTCATTGAGTGCATTTTTTAGAAATTCACCTTTCTTAACATGAGAAGTGTAAAGAATTTTACTTAAATGGATGTCCACGGAAGCCAATTGATCTTCAGTAAGTAAATCAATCCCCTCAATATGAGTTGTACACCATTCATTTGCGCCTCTCGCGGTAAAGCCCCATACAAAGTCGGATTTAGCTTGGAACTTTTTAATAATTTCAGGGGTTTCAGGCTGAACGGAGATAACCGGAACTCTTATCGCAATCTCGTAATAAAGAAGATCAAATTGCCCTTCGAGATTTCTTTTCTTTAAGAAGGATTTTGCTTCATCTCTCCACTGCTTATTACCTAGTGCACAAGGAAATTCTATTAAAGTTTCATCGACATCAAGTAGAAGCCATGAGTCTTTTTTAATATAGGATTCAACCGTAGCCAAATCATCAACTTCAATAATCTCAGCTGATAAAACTAAAAAAAGGCAAAGATATGAAAAAAATAGTTTCATAGCGAATAATTATAATGCTTAAACATTAAATTTGAAAGACTTACTTGGAGGGATATTGCTCTTGCGCTCTTTCTATCTGGGGGAAAGTGGTATTAGCCGCCCTCTGAAGTTCTGACCAATAGCCTCGATCGAGCCACCCGTAGGATCCATTCCAAAAAAAATAGAGCCAAATGAGTCCGAAAATAGGCCAGAATATATAGTTCCAAATTAACCATTTCGGCACAGGCGCATGGGCGGAAGTAATGCCCTCTGCATAACGATCTAAATCTTCATGCTCATCATGCGCCATAATCTTCATCCTTTAACATTTGATGTTTGGGAGATTCGTCAAAGTCTGTTTTGCCATTATAATGAAGATAAAAATAAATTAAAAAAGCTGAGCCACTGAAGAAGAATATAATGGCATAATCAAGAGCAATGCCGTTTGATTCAAACATCAATTTCTCCCTTCAATAATGTCTTTCGTTTTAAGGGGATCTTTCCCAAGCCACCAAGCTTGGGTAGGAGGAGTGATACGCGTTCCTTTCGTCATTAAATATTGAAAGATCGCTTCAAACTGTAAGTTTGGAACGAGCGTCGGATTTCTTCCTGTTCCACGTGGATCAAAATCAAAAAAGTGACGGAAGGATGGCATAATCGAGCCTTTACTTTCCGTTTTAGGGGCCCAGAAATGGGACTTATGCCAGTCTCTTGACGGTCTTTTTACTCCGGTACGAGACAGATCAGGACCGTTTCGCTTCGTTCCGGGAAAGGTAATTTTTTGATAAATGTATTCATTGGCAGAAGAAGGTGGAGCAGGATAGCTATCAGATCCATTCAATACGACATCTTGGACAAGCGTTCTTGTTTGATCGGTGTGGCAATACCAACATCCTTCAATCGCATAGACATGTTCCCCATAAGCGATCAACTCTTTGCGAGAAATAAATCCGTGTTTATCACTTTTAAGCTCTTCTAAATTTTCAATCGGAGTTCCATTCGGATCAAAACGAAATGCTTTTTGTAGTCCATATGTATAAGGGCTAAATTTATATTCTTGGGGATTAAGAATAAAAATTACCCCACCTTGTTCATGAAAGGGGGCACTTTTATCTAATACGACAAAATCTTTATCTACCCAGTTTTCTAATATCGGATCGCTTGCCCCAAGCGAGAAGGCTTCTTTTTTCTTTGGATCATAAAGCTCATAGGTATCAAAATCGCCCTTAGCGGTTGAATCTGCGGGTTTTAAAAGCAATACTCGGGAAGTTAATTTAAGGGTTTTATCGCCTTGTTTTGTGACATATTTTTCAAGATCGGGGGGAGCCTTGATCTTAAAGGTCGCCGATTCCTGAAAGGCACTTAATGAAAGTCCCTCAACCAGATGATTCACGTATTGAACACCCTGCCCTCCTAACGCTAAGCTACTTAAGTAGACGTGAGGATCAGAAATTTCATACATTTGCACTTGATAAGCGCTCGTCGGTTCCGTCCAGCTTTTATCGATACGACTCGGAGCAAACAACACGATCGCGACTGAAAAAGAAAAAAGAAATATGACTCCAATAATAGTAAGAAGAGACGAAAGCTCAACTTTGTCCATGAATTTCATATTTTTGCCTCCTGTCTAACAGGAAGTAAAATCGTATTAAAAACATTTACGGCAAATAGCATGTTTGCGAAGAGGATTGTCATCCCTCCAAGCCCTCTTAAAAGCCACCATGGCTGCATCGCCGCTATCGTATCAAGAAAGGGGAACGCAGTTAAATTATTATGAAACTGAGCATATGTATTTCCATTTGCCCACTCGCTCCACATTATCCCTTGTAAAAAACCTCCCATCCACAAAGAAAAAATAAACGGGAAACTTCCAAACAAACTTAAACCGAAATGCCAATTTGCAAGACGATCGGACCACAAGGGCTTGCCCGTGAGAGCAGGTAATGCTTGATAAACGCCTGCTATCGCGAAGAATGTAAAAGTGGCAAAAAGAGAAATGTGGGAATGACCTATCACCCAATCGGTCTTTGATGTAATTTCATTAACATTTCTTAACGCCATCAAGGGGCCTTGAACGCAGGTAATAAGGTAAAAAATCACCCCCATCATCAAAAACCTTAAAGGAGCCGAACGATTATATTGCTCCCAATTTGCAGTTAAAGTTGAGAATAGATTTGCTACAACAGTCCACACGGGAATAAATAGCCACAGTGAAAAAATAATCGAAACCGTTTGAAGCCATTGTGAAACAGGTCCATGAATAATGTGATGGGCGCCAATCCAACTATATACAAAGGCGATCGTCCAAAAACCAATCATCGATAATCGATGGGAATAGATGGGAAGTCCTGAGAGTTTGGGCAACGCGTAATAAGCTGCCGCAAGTCCCATTGGGGTAAAAATCAGCCCGACTAGATTATGAACATAAAAAAAGCTCACA
>JAGVJG010000023.1 GCA_020051235.1 Parachlamydiales bacterium
AAGCGGTAAGGCAGCGGTTTTTGGTACCGCCATGCGGAGGTTCGAATCCTTCCACCCCAATATAATGGTTAACCAAGATAGCGAAAATTTTTGCATTTTCTCGGGTACTTCTCATCCCGAGCTCGCAAGCGAGATCGCTTCATCCCTTGGTGTTCCTCTTGGTAAAATTAATATCACTCGATTCCCGGACGGGGAAATTAGCGTACAAATTTTAGAAAATGTTAGGGGTAGAGACGTTTTCATCGTGCAAACGATTGCCATGAAGCCGAATGAATATCTCATGGAACTCCTAATAATAATGGATGCGCTTCGCCGTGCTTCCGTGAAAAGTATCAACGCGGTTATCCCTTATTACGGCTACTGCCGCCAAGATCGAAAAGATAAGCCCCGTGTACCTATTACGGCAAAGTTAGTAGCCAATATGCTCGCTTCTGCCGGAGCCACACGTATCATTACGATGGATTTACACGCAGGGCAATTACAAGGATTTTTTGACATTCCCGTAGATAATTTGTTTGCTCGACCTTTAATGGTTGAAACGGTACAATCTTTGGGTATCTCCGATTTGATGGTCGTCGTGCCTGATATCGGTTCTGTTAAGCTGGGTAGATCTTACGCAAACCATCTCGGTGTCGATATGGCGATCGTAAATAAAAACCGGATTAATGCGACCGAGACAGAGGTGATCTCTCTTATCGGAAATGTTAAAGGAAAGAACATCCTTCTTGCTGACGACATGTGTTCCACTGCGAGCACTTTAGTGTCAGCCGCGAAAGCGTGCCTTAAGGAGGGAGCTCTAAAAGTATTTGCTTCTATCACCCACGGACTTCTTGTGGGGGATGCACTCGCAAAAATCGAGGCAAGTCCTATTGAGCTCGTGTTGCTTAGCAACACAGTGCCACAGCCAAAAAACTTGCCTGCTAAATTCAGGCTTGTGTCTGTAGCCTCTCATTTAGTCCATGCTATCCGGTGCACTCTGTCTAAAGAATCGATCTCTTCCCTCTATAATTAAAAAAACATTGTGGGCTTTAAGCCTGAGACGAACGCCAGAATTGGCGGGCGGTAAACAAACAAGGAAACTATGAAACTAGCTGTAAAAGACCGATCGCTCGGTAAAAAATCTGAAATTAAAGCGTTGAGAAGACAAGGATCCATTCCTGCTGTCATCTATCACAAAGAGAAAGAAGGCGAAACCGTTTCGGTCGATAGAAACGAACTCCAAGCAATTCTCCGTCACATTAAATCGGGTCATTTGCCTACTACCGTTTTTGAATTAAACGATGAGAAAAGTAAATCTCGCAAAGCGATTGTAAAAGCGATTCAATACAATCCTGTTAATTATGAAATTATCCACTTAGACTTCGAAGAGCTTCACGACAAAGTTCCTGTAAAAGTAAAAGTGCCTCTTTCCATTGTGGGAGAAGCGGATTCCGTCGGTATCAAATTGGGTGGTGTGGTTCGTGTAGTTATTCGTCACGTTCCCGTTGAATGCCTACCAAAAGATTTGCCGGAAGCTTTCGTAGTTGATGTGACAAACCTAAACGTTGGACAAACTATCCGCGTAGAAGATCTTAAAATTCCAAATACTTTAAGACCGCTTGTACGTACGAAGGAAGTCGCCGTTTCGATGGTTAAACGTTAATGACAAAGTTGGTGGTGGGACTGGGTAACCCTGGTAAAGAGTACTCAGATACTCGCCACAACATTGGATTTATGGTCGTGGAAAAACTAGCGAACGATTTAGGCGTAAGCCTCAAAAAATCGTCCGGTTTCCTCGGCAAATATGGAAAAGGAGAAATTGAAAAGGAAACGATTCACTTTCTTCTTCCTGAAACTTACATGAATGAAAGTGGCGTATCCGTTCAAAAGGCGGCAAGCTACTTTAAGTTGAATGCAAATGAGATTGTGGTGGTGATGGATGATGTATACCTCCCATTTGGAACTTTACGAGTAAAATCAAGAGGTTCTCACGCCGGCCACAATGGCTTAAGAAGCATTGAACAGCATTTGAGTACAAACTACTATGCTAGGCTCAAATGTGGAATAGGCGATGAAAGAGACGGCAGTCTCGCCGATCACGTTCTTTCGCGATTTACTGCGGAAGAGCAAAAAGATCTGCCGATATTTATTGATAAAGCGGTCGAGGTTTTAAAAAACCTTACTCATCAGGACATCAATGTTGTGATGAATGCCGTTAATAGGAGATTAGACAATGAAGCAAAAGAAAAACCTTTACGAGGGGATGTACATCCTCAGCGCGACGCTGAGTGACGAAGCTCGTAACAAAGCGATCGATAAAATCCAAGCAGGAATCACCTCGCGTGGCGGAGACATTGTAAAGCTCCACCAACAAGGTAGAAAGAAGCTTGCTTATGAAATCGAAGGACATCGCGAAGGTTATTATTACGTTATGTATTTTAACGTAGACACCCAAGCTGTTACCGATCTTTGGCAAGAATACCATCTTAACGAAGATCTCGTGCGTTTCATTACATTAAGAACTGAAAATGCACTTGATAAAATTGAATTTAAACCTCTTGAAGAAGAGCAATAAGGGGAAGACAAGTGAGACCAAACATGAAATTTAATGCCCCAGAGCCTTCTGATTTTAAAGGAATGCCAGGCAAAAAGAAAAAACGATGCCCTTTTACATCGGCCGGTATCAGAGAAATCGATTATAAAGATATCGATACTTTGTCAAAGTTCATCACAGAAAGAGGTAAAATTCTTCCACGCCGAATTACCGGTATTTCTGCATTTCACCAAAGAAAACTACAACTCGCTATCAAACGTGCGCGTATGATGGCTTTGTTGCCATTTGTAGCGGAAGGTTAGGAGATTAACGAATATGGCGAATAAATTATTACTTATTCACGACGTAGATCACGTCGGCCGTTCAGGTGAAATCGTTTCGGTTCGCCCCGGTTTTGCACGCAATTTCCTAATTCCTCAAGGTTTTGCAGTCGTTGCTGATAAGAAAGCTTTGCGTATGCAAGCTCGTCTTCAAGAAGAACGCCAAAAGAAAGCGGCTGTTGAGAAAGCAGAAGCGGAAGCGATTAAAGCGCGTCTTGAAGGCCTCGTCATTGAAACAGCAGTAAAAGTGGATAACGAAGGGCAAATGTACGGTTCCGTTAATGCTCAAGATATCCAGCACTTGATCGAGAAAGAAACTCAAATTCATATCGAGAAAAAAGCGCTCCACCTTAAGCATGCTCTCAAAGAAGTAGGAGAATTCGTTATTCCTATTAAGTTGAAAGAAGGCGTACTCGTGGAAAACTTTAAAGTGAAAGTGGTTGCTGAAGCTCACGGAGCCTAATGCGCCTCAAATCGTATGCTAAAATCAATCTTTTTTTAAAGATCATAGGCAAACGATCTGATGGATTTCACGAAATCCTAACCCGATTTCAAACCATTGACCTCTTCGATGAGCTCACTATTGAGCTCGCCGAAGAGGATTTTTTTTCTTGTACCGATCCAAACCTTCCTCTCGACGAAAAGAATCTAGTTATTAAAGCTCGAAACTTGTTTCGTAAGGAAACTGGCATCCATCATCCGGTTCGCATCCATCTGATTAAAAATATTCCTTCTGAAGGGGGGTTGGGTGGCGGAAGCAGCAATGCCGCAGTCACTTTAAGCGGACTCCAACAACTTTTCAAAACTACTTGTGATCTTCATTTCCTCGCTTCTCAGCTCGGCTCTGATATTAACTTCTTTTTAGTCGGTGGAACGGCGCTTGGAAAGGGAAGAGGGGAGATTATTGAAGCGGAAGGGGATTATCCCTTAACATCCTTCTATCTGGTAAAGCCGCCCTATGGCTGCTCTACACCTCAAGTTTTTAAAAATGTAAAGTTGCCCCTAGAATCTTCCCCAGGGCCCTTTTATAACGATTTAGAAACGCCCGCTTTTATAGTAGAGCCCCGTTTAAAAGAGCTTAAAAAAGAGCTCGCTAATCAAGGTCTTATTCCTATTCTTTCAGGATCGGGTTCATCCTTTTTTTGTTTTGGCTCACAAAAGCCAAATTTGCCTGATACCTATTTTGTTAAAGCTGTAAATCCGGTGTCTCGTGATGCGTTTATCCATCAATAAAGTTCCTGTCTCATATATTGCCGCAACTGGAGGAATCGCACTGGTTGGATATATAGGGTATCGTTTAGTTAGACTTATTTTAGAAAAATCGGGGTGCATCGGGAGGACAAATAGCTTAAAAAGCTCGATAGCACTTAATCCGCCTCTTAAGTCCGAAAAACAACTTGAAAAGCCGGTAACTCAATCAGCTCCGAAGCCTGCTCCTCGCGTCGACGAGGTAGCAAAAGAGACTATTCCAAAGATAGCTGCGACGCAAAATGAAGAGCCCGCCACTGAAATTATTGAAGAGTCCTCTCCTCAAATTATTGAAGAGTCTGAAGTTGTTTTAATAAGTGTTGAAGATCAATTTCAAGAGGCACTTTTGAAATTCGAATTTCTTGCTGCATTCAATCATATTTATAATAGTGCGTTATTGGATAAGGATAAGTACTATTGTATCCTTTTTGAAAAAGCGATAGATAAATTTAGTATTAAATTCGCAATCTCATTAATTCCGCATTTAAGTAATAAAGAGAAGGCTATCGAAAGGCTTAAAACCTTTTTCAATCAGTATAGAAAGCCTCAATCTGATGATGAAGCCAATTCCCTAATAAATCTGTTTTGTCTGTTGCCGGGTGTACATGAAGATGTGCTCTTGAACTTTGAAAGATTTGAGCTTAGCTATAAGATGTTTTCAGATTGGTTTACAACTTACTTGAGCGCAAAAAGCCTTGAAATGGAGCGTAGTTTATACGATCAGCTGTTATGGAAGGCTGTTTTGTTGAACGAGAAGGCAGCAGTAGAAGAAGAGGTAGTTAAGAGGAGAATCGTCGTTGAAGAGATTGATTTCCCCTATTGGTTTGAATGTGTAAAAGTCCTTGAAAAATCAGAAAATTGCCCTAATGTTCTTTTCGCTCTTCTGGATTATCTTGAGCAAACGGTTTCAAAAGGCGATTTTGATCGGGGGATTATTGTTGCAGAAACAATAAGTTCTCTTTTAAAAGATATTTCTCAACTTGGCTTACAGTTCTTAGCTTTCTTGTGCAAAAAGCAAAAGCAACACTTATCAACTATAAAAGTTCTTATTGAGCTGCATGCTCAACTAAAAGAAACCTCCTCAACAGCGCTCATTTTTAGTATAGCGAAGATTCATTACAAAACGGATCTTAATGAATTTATTCAGCAGCTTAAATCCACCGGAAAGGCGGATCAAGCTGCTGAGATTGAAGCGATCGTTAGTTAATATTAAAAACAGTTTGTTCGGGCGGACGGGCTACGTATTCTTTTGCCCAAGGGTTTTCTTTCAAATAATCCTTTTCATCTTTCATTTTCTGAGCAATGAACGTTTTATTAGTTTCCCAGTAATTTTTTCCCCAAGGGATAGTGAGTTCAACAACCCCTTTTGACCCTTCGATCGTAAGGTAGGCTTCTCCG
>JAGVJG010000072.1 GCA_020051235.1 Parachlamydiales bacterium
CGGGAAACTTCTTTAGGTTTATTAACCAATTTAAAATAACTCATTAATAAGTGGTCTAACGATCCGCCCGAGGTATAGGCCCACGGTTTTTTATCAATTTTATCTAAGTTATTAAGAGGATCTTTTATTAAAGGGACTTGATATCGAATGGCCACACGTCTAAACGCGCTTTCTAAAAATTCTTTTGTTTTGACGTGATTGATCAGCTGGGTTACCCATTCACCCACTTCTTGCTCAAAACCCGCAAGCTCATCCATATGGGCAAGCTCGACTTCGGTTGTAACAAAAAAACTTGTCAAAGATTCAATATATTCTTGTGGATTCGTGATACGGGTCCATTGAGCGGTATTCATCCGTCCATGTTTATAGATAAGCCTAAATCCTGCCGGCCTATCATCATAAAGATTAAATCCCACTTCATTCATCTCGGCGTCATAAACCTCTTGGAAAAACTTAGGAAAAAGTTCTAAATATTTTTCCATAATAAGTTTAAAGACCGATTGAAGGCGCTCGGCTCTTCTCACTTCCCGATTGCGAATGTCTTCAAAGGTTTGAAATTCATTGAGTCTTGAACGATATTCAACCCGTAGCCACTGAAGTTCTTTATCGGTTGAAGCTTGCTGAACGCGCCCTTCTATAAACTTTAATTGGGCGTAAAGTTGTTCATACTCGCGATTATATTCCTCAACTTTTTGAACAGCTCTTTCAATTCTATTTTTTAAATTACTATAGAGGATTTGACCAATGCCGCCCGGCTCTTCGGGACTTATCCCCAAGCTAACGTAGAGGGTCCATTTTGTAAAATCATCTTTACTTTCTGCAAAAGATGCGAGTGTAAACTCCCAACATTTTAAAAGGGCGTTTTCAGTCATTACGACAAAGCCCTTTTTAGCTTCTTCAAAAAGCTCCAGAAACCTCTGACATGCCTCTCCAACCCCTTTTCTTCCTATGCTTGCACGAGGCATTTGCATCATCAAGCCGCCAAAAACCATTTCTTTAGGGCGTTTAAGGAAATCATCGAGTGCCTTCTCATCAATGCCGATATCGGCCATCAAAACTTCTTTGATGATGGTTTCACAGTTAGTGACAAAAGGCCTTGTAAAAGGACTGACATACTTTAAAACTATTTCTCGACATTTGTCGACACGCTCTTTAAGGGAAAGACTGGAATCTATTAGCCCCGCTCGCTCAAATGCATTTAAAAGCCCAGGGGAAAACCCAAGATTATCAATTTCCCCTTTCACTTGAGGTTGTATGACGAAGGGTTTTCGAAGATCACCCACTCCAAAAGTAGGGCTTAAAGGAACGGATGTTTCCACTCCGGCCACCACTCTTTTTAATCTGCCCGTCGAAATTAAATCGTTTATATCTTGTAAAAACTGCTCGGGTTGTTCATTTTTTATTAATAGAGCGGGAGCAGTAGCAAAACAAGAACCTACAGTTTGTCTTAAATCGGTGAATAGAAGGGTCAATCCCGCTTTTCTTACTAATGCATCATTGATAAGTGTTTGAGGGGGTAAATGAAGTGTTTCTTTAATGATTTCTTCGGCTTGTTTATTGGCGATCGGCTTGGATAAAGCGCGTAATTTTCTTTGAAGTCCGGGCGTTAATAACTGATTTAACGTTCTTAGCAAAGCCTTCTCTTGGATCGCGTCGCTTTCGCGATTTTCACCCAAGGGATATAAAACTTCTTCTAATAGGGTTATCGCTCGTTTAACTTCCGGAACTTTTAATTCCCCTTTTTCATCAATTAAAAGATCGGCGAGTCTTCTGGCTTTCGTTAAATTTCTAATTTGAAAGGGAGATTGGATCGACGATCTTTGAGCTCTGCGGGAAAGATCATCAAACTCCTCGCTCAGTATCCTTTTAAGGTCATCACCCTTAACTCTTTCTTTTTTAATTTTAGAGATAAAAGTGAAAAGTTTGGATAAAAAGGAGGGCTCATTTGGGCTTTGCTTAATCGGATCAACCGGATTCAATCGACAATTTCCCTCTGGAATTAAGAACTCTCAATAAGCTAAAATGGGGTGTTCCGAATATTTATGCAAGGGATGTTATGCAGATCGTATTGAAAGATGGAAAGTCGAGAGAAGTGTCGGAAGGAATGACTGCCGAAGACCTCGCGAATCAGCTCAATTTAAAAATGCCTCATCAAGCTTTGGCCGCAAAAATTAACGGCAAAGTCGTGGATCTATCGACACCCTTAAAAAATGGCGATGAAGTCACTCTTCTATCTTTTGAAGATAAAGAAGGAAAAGAAGTGTTTTGGCATACCTCCGCACACATACTTGCCCAAGCTGTTTTAAGATTATATCCTAATGCCAAGCCCACCATCGGGCCCCCAATCGAAAACGGCTTTTATTACGACTTTGCAGATTTAACCATTTCTGATGCCGATTTTGAAAAAATCGATGCCGAAATGCAAAAAATCGCGGAAGAAAACTATGTATCCAAAAAGGAAAGCTTTAAGGATAAAGCAGAAGCTTTAAAAGCGTTTGAGCACAATAAATATAAAACTGAATTAATCGAAAGCTTTGATCCTGCATCTCCTTTAACCGGCTATAGACAAGGCGAATTCTTTGATCTTTGCCGCGGCCCTCATCTTCCTCGTCTGGGTAAAGTAAAAGCGATTAAAGTCACAAAGACTTCAGGCGCCTACTGGCACGGCGATCCTTCTAAGGAAATGCTCACCCGTATCTATGCAATATCTTTTCCCGATAGAAAAGAGCTTAAAGCTTACTTTGAACTATTAGAAGAAGCGAAAAAGCGTGACCACAAAGTTTTAGGCCCAAGACTTGATCTTTATTCGTTGAAAGAAGAAGCGCCCGGAATGCCATTCATTCACCCGAAGGGACTCTTTATCTGGAATCAACTTCAAGACTTTATACGAGAATTGCTCGACTCAAATGATTATATCGAAATTAAAACCCCTACCATGATGACTCGTGAATTGTGGGAAATTTCCGGCCACTGGATGAACTACCGTCAAAACATGTTTACTTCTGTCGTGGAAGACCGTGATTTTGCGATTAAGCCGATGAACTGTCCGGGCTGCATGCTATTTTACAAAACCCATAGCCATAGCTATAGGGAATTGCCGATGAGAGTCGCTGAAATTGGAAACGTTCATCGCTACGAACCTTCAGGCTCATTATCAGGTTTATTTAGAGTCCGAAGTTTTCATCAAGACGATGCCCACATCTTTATGAAGCCGCAAGATATCGAATCTGAAATCTTCAACGCGATTAAACTTGCCGATATCATTTATAAAACTTTCGACCTTCAATATCACTTAGAGCTTTCTAC
>JAGVJG010000109.1 GCA_020051235.1 Parachlamydiales bacterium
AAGATTTTATCGTTTCAAATGCCTCTTGCACGACAAATTGTTTAGCTCCGATCACTAAAGTTATTTTAGATAACTTTGGTATTGACGAAGGCCTAATGACAACCGTGCATGCGATGACAGCCACGCAGCCAACGGTCGATGGACCTTCCAAAAAAGATTGGAGAGGAGGCCGTTCTGCTAGCCACAATATAATTCCCTCCTCAACCGGGGCGGCGAAGGCAGTAGCATTATGTCTTCCGGAAGTTAAAGGTAAATTGACCGGAATGGCGTTTAGAGTGCCCGTTATAGATGTCTCAGCTGTAGATTTAACAGTGAGGGTCTCTAAAGATACAAGTTATGAAGCCATTTCAGAGGCCATGAAGAAGGCCAGCCTTGGGTCGATGAAAGGTATTTTAGGTTACACCGATGAAGAAGTCGTCTCGTCTGATTTTATAGGAAGTCCTTTATCGGCAATATTTGATGAAAAAGCAGGAATTGGTCTCAATAACCGCTTTTTTAAAATTGTTGCATGGTACGACAACGAGATGGGCTACGCTTCGCGTGTGTGTGATCTTCTCCTTTACATCGCGTCAAAGGTCATGGCATAATAGAAACATTTTCAACAGGAATTAATGACCAGTGGACTTTACTCGCGAACCTATTATAGAAACAGTTATCACCCCTAAAGAAGGGCATAAAATAGTTGTCCGAAGTTCAAAAAATCCAGGATCCGAAGAATACTTCGTTGATGCGGTTGAGGTGGTAACTTTTGGTAATTCTTCTTTTTTCCGCTCGCTCGAGCGACCCAAAGCATTTCTTGTTCCCGTATCCGATTATGAGATATTGGAAGTACGAGAAGCCCGCATCGTTTTAAAGAACGTTGGGCTTGATCGTTCCATCAAGATTGCAGGCGGTAAGGAAAATGTACAAAAACCTAAAGAAGTAAAAGAAGAAAAAGTACAAGAAACTCAAGCGCAACAGCAAGAGCGTGAGAGATCTTCTGATCCGAAGGAGAACAGAAGACGTGACAGAAGACGCCAGGGAAGAAGACGCAATGTTCGTGAAGATGAAAATCCGAATGAACCAAAAGCCGATGAAGATAAAGTTGTACTTACTCCACCAAGTCCAGAAGGTCAACTTTCCGCTGAGACAGCTCCTGTTGCACAAAGCATTTTAAATTCTCTTTTAACTCCGCCTCCTACTCTTATTTCTGAAACGTTGAAATCCTACAAAGAAAATGCTCTTTTTAAAGAGGCATTTTACACGAAGGAAGAGCTACAGCAAGTAAGCCCTATGGAAGTGGTGGAAGCTCTTGAGCCTGAATCTTCTATAGATGATGCTCAGAGAATTTTCCATGAACAGCAAGCGGATGTATCTCCAGAGAGTACTCCTGACAGCGAAAAGCTGTAACCATTTCGATTGCCACAGAAAACGCTCTGTGGCATCTTTATCTCATTAAAAAATAGATCCGTTAAATAGTTTTGTTTAACGGATCAACTATTGCAAGGATCGTTCATGTTTTTTAACGCATATGCGATCATCTTCGGTTGTGGCCTTTTTGCGCTGTTATACGGCCTGTTGATGATTCAATCTATTATGAAACTTCCCACGGGAACTCCAAGGATGCAAGAAATCGCGCAAGCGATTCAAGAAGGAGCTTCCGCTTATTTAAAAAGACAATACACAATGATTGCATTAGTCGGTGTTGTCATCTTAGCCCTTCTTTCATGGCTTCTAGGAATTTACGTCGGTATAGGCTTCTTGATTGGAGCGGTTTTATCGGGTGTTGCGGGTTTTGTGGGAATGAATATTTCCGTCCGCGCGAACGTAAGAACTTCTGAAGCTGCAAAAAAAGGTCTTCAGCCCGCTCTTGATGTCGCTTTTAAATCAGGTGCCATTACAGGCTTATTAGTAGTCGGTTTAGGTATTTTAGGTATTACCGGCTATTACTACTATTTACAACACGTCGGTCTTGATGTACGTCATCAATTGGAAGCGCTTGTTGCACTTGGCTTTGGAGCCTCTTTGATTTCGATATTCGCTCGTCTCGGTGGCGGTATCTTCACGAAAGGTGCTGACGTAGGTGCTGACCTTGTGGGGAAGATTGAAGCAGGTATTCCTGAAGACGATCCAAGAAACCCGGCTGTTATTGCCGACAACGTAGGGGATAACGTAGGGGACTGCGCAGGTATGGCGGCAGATCTTTTTGAAACTTACGTGGTAACGCTCGTGGGTTCGATGCTTTTAGCGGGAATCTACTTTGTAGGTCCTCAACTCGATCAGATGATGTTGTATCCGCTCTTAATCGGCGCTCTTTGCATTTTTGCATCTGTCGTCGGAACTTTCTTTGTGAAGATAGGCAAAACCAACAATATCATGGGCGCCCTTTATAAAGGGTTTGTAGTGACCGCGCTAATTTCTGCTGTTTTGATTTATTTCTTAACACAACAATGGCTCGGTTTGAGCTCAACATTTAAAGTGGGTGCAATTACCTTTACCGGTTTGAACATTTTCTATTGCGCTTTGACAGGTCTTGCTGTCACCGGTTTGATCATGTGGATCACTGAGTACTACACGATGACAAAATATCGTCCCGTAAAGAGTATTGCTGATGCTTCAATTACAGGTCATGGAACCAATATCATCCAAGGTCTTGCTGTATCGCTTGAAGCCACTGCGCTTCCTGTCATAACTATTTGTGCAGGTATCTTAGTGTCTTTTTTAAATGCTGACTTATATGGCGTAGCCATTGCTGCGACAACGATGCTTGCTTTAGCTGGAATGGTTGTTGCGCTTGATGCTTATGGTCCTGTTACCGATAACGCAGGTGGCATCGCAGAAATGTCGAACCTTCCTCCTGATGTTAGAAAAACAACTGACGCTTTAGACGCAGTAGGTAACACTACAAAAGCGGTAACAAAAGGTTACGCCATTGGATCTGCGGGTCTTGCGGCAATCGTGTTATTCACAGCGTTTATGGAAGATTTGAAACATTACTTCCCTCATCTTGATGTGAAGTTTGCGCTAGAAGATGCCTATGTTGTGATTGGTCTATTCTTAGGTGGATTATTGCCTTATTTGTTTGGCTCACTTTCCATGATGGCAGTTGGCCGTGCGGCGGGTTCTGTAGTAGTAGAAGTAAGACGTCAATTCAAAGAAATACCTGGCATTATGGAAGGAACCGCGCGTCCTGATTACGGCAGAGCGGTTGACATGCTTACAAAAGCGGCTATTAAAGAGATGATCATCCCTTCTCTTCTCCCTGTTGCCGTTCCGGTATTGATGTATTTCTTGATGTACTACTTTGTAGGTCAAGTACAAGCGTTCATTGTTCTTGGCTCTATGCTCCTTGGTGTCGTAGTAACCGGTATTTTTGTCGGTTTATCGATGACCTCCGGCGGTGGCGCTTGGGATAACGCGAAGAAATTAATCGAAGAAGGTTATCATGGCGGTAAAGGCTCTGATGCTCATAAAGCATCTATTACCGGTGATACTGTAGGGGATCCATATAAAGACACTGCAGGCCCTGCAATCAATCCGATGATTAAGATTGCAAACATCGTGGCCCTGCTTCTCTTAGCAATTCTAGCTAAATATTTCGCTTAGAAATAAAAAGGAAACTCTTGCAATGGTAAGAGTTTCCTTTTCTTATTCAAAGAAAGCTGCAACCTCATCGGCACTAGGTCTTTTATTAGGATCGCTGTCTGTCATTCTAGTTACCATGGCTCGAGTTTCAGGATCTAATTTCTCCATTCCTTTCCATGATCCGCTGTTTTGATCCCGTGCTTTTCTTAACTCATTAGAATTAGATCTGTCTCTTGTGACAACATCTCCTATCATATTATCTTCTAACTCTGAAAAGCTGGTCGTTCCGGTCAAAGTCTGAAATATTGCGACACCCAGTTGGTAGATATCCATTTTTTCATTCCAATCGGCAGATTTTTTTAATTCGGGGGGAACGGCAGATCTGAATAAATTTGTAGAAGTTCCTTTTCCTCTTTCGATAGCCTTACCCATGTCGGCTATTTTTACCGTTCCATCAGGAGTGACTAAAAAATTATCCGCTTTAATATCTCTATGTAATATTCCATTTTTATGAAGCTGTTGAACGCCTCTTGCCATTCCTGCTGCCATGCTTCTCAATTGTTGTGTGGATGATTTTCCGATATTTGATAAAACGGTACCCCCTGCCATATACTTGGCTTGAAACACTATTTCATTTTTGAAAGAGATGGCCTTAGCAATCAACACATTAGGAAGTGCATCTTGACCATTGTTTTTTGCTTCTTTTGCTTTGGCGTGAAGAATTTGATTGATTTGGACGGCGTTTTTTAAGTCCTCATCCTGTTTGGGTACGACTAAAACTCTTTCTTTATTTACTTTTACTTCATTTCCATGAGCATCAAATTTGGTTTTTGCTACGTTTACTAAAACAACATCACTTTGACTGCCTTTTCCTATATTTGCTTTAAATGAAAAGTTTCTATTTTCAACTGCCACCTCTTTGTTACCAACTAATCGACTATAAATACGACTTGCAAAACTTCTTGCTTTTATAAGTTGAGGAGGGGATCGAGTCGTTTCATTTGGATTATTAAATTTTACATATTTCGAACGGGGAGAACTTTGAACAATTCCGGGTTGAGTCGGTTGATAGTCGTTTGCTAGCGTAGGAGAAGCTTTTACGTACTCTGAAGTTCTAGGGGATTGATCAACATTGGAAGAATCGGTCCTTTTATAATCGTTAGCAGGAGAGGGGGGGACTTGCGAATAATTTGAGGTTCTAGATTCTGTGGAGGAAAATTGTTGATAATCTGAAGGAGGAGCATTATTTTGTGGAGAAGCTTTTACATATTCCGATGTTTTAGGTGTATCAACATTAGCATATTCAGTAGTGGGAGGCCGTTGATAGTCGGAAGGAGGAGCTCGATCTACGTTGGCATATTCTGTAGGTGAATCGGCTGGTTCAGGAAGTTTGCTATAATTTGGATTAGTTTGGTTTTTATTAAGCGGCTCGTACCCTGCATGAGTCGCACGCGCACGCCCATTTGCGGGTGGATCCTGTGTTTGTTCAGGTCTTACATAGTTAGAAGGCTCCGGACGATCAGCGTTTGCATATTCAGTAGTTGGAGATCTTTGATAATCTGAAGGAGGAGCTCGATCTACGTTGGCATATTCTGTAGAGGGAGATGAGGTCTGAGGCGGGTCATCACTATCAATCTTACTATACGTTTCATTTGGCGCGGTTGACCCTTTATCAAAATTCGAGTAACTCTCCACTTTGCTATAGGTTTCTTTAGCGGGAGGAGCGGCTGCTTTCTCGTCAAAATTAGAATAGCTATCTACTCTGCTATAAGCTTCTCTGGTAGGTCCTGAATTATTGTCGAAGTTTGAATAAGAATCTGAAGACTTATTATTTTTATCTTCCGGCTTACCTTCATAAGCATCATTGTTTTTAAAACCTCTGTGCGTGGCGATAGGTTCTAAAAGCGCGGGATCGGAATCCGCATTTAACCGTTCCTTTCCTAAAGAGCTGATGTTCTTATTAAAAACCGGGTTTTCAACTACCTTTTCTGTAACGGCTTCTTTTTTTGAGGAAAAGGCAGACTTTATATCTTCAATTTTGTCTTTAAAGAGATCTGTGACGTACTCAAACTTTGATTTAAGGGATTCCAGGTTAGAATATATGCGACCTGCAAAAGTGCTAGAACTTACCTTTTCAGGTGTCACTGTTGCCGAATTCATTGCCGCTTGTGAGACAGCAATGTTCTTACCTACACTCTCCATTGCCATATATACTATTTTAACTCAGGCACTGGGGAAGAAATTAGTTAATATTCTGTAAATTTTATAATTAAAAAATCATTAAGATTTGTTATCTTTATTGCATGTCTATATTTCTTTACGTTCTCCTAGTGCTTTTATGGGGAACTACATGGATTGCCGTTAAATATCAATTAGGGGAAGTAGACCCTACCGTCTCGATATTTTATCGTTTTTTGATTGCTGCCTCGGGTTTGACCCTGTTTGCGTTAGTGAGTCGATATTCTTTGAAATTTCGTTTGAAGGATCATCTCTATTTATTTCTTTTGGGATTAGGGATGTTTTCGATGCATGCATTTTTTTTATATAAATCGACAGCCTTTCTTATTTCCGGTTTTGTTAGCCTTATATTTTCCTTTGTTAGTGTGTTTAACATTTTGAATATGTGGATCTTTTTTAAAGTTAAACCCACCTTACAAATCCTCTTTGGTGCTCTCATTGGAATGACCGGCATTTGCGTATTTTTTACCGAAGAAATGTCAAATTTTTCGTTAACAGATGGGACATTTATAGGAATTATTTTTGGTCTTTTAGGCGCGCTTACTTTTTCATTAGGCAATATAGTGGGTAAAAGAAATCAGCTGGCAGGCTATCCCCTTATACCCAGTACCGCATGGGGGATGATCTATGGGACCATAGTGATGGGTCTATACTCTCTTTTTGCAAATTTATCTTTTCAATTGCCGCAAACCCCTTCGTATTGGATCTCGCTTCTATATCTTGCGGTTCCTGGATCGATCTTTTCTTTTTTAGCCTATTTGACCCTCATAAAAACGATCGGACCTGAACGTGCGGGTTATTCAGCCATCCTTTTTCCAGTCGTAGCTCTCCTCATTTCCATCGTCTATGAAAGCTACGAACCCACTTCCTACGACCTTATAGGAATGATTTTAATATTCTTCGGAAACATTATCATTCTCTACAAACCACGGCTGCAAAAACAATTGACCTGAAAAACAAACATAGATTAATCTCTTGCTTCCGCTCGGATGGTGGAATGGTAGACACTGGGGACTTAAAATCCCCTGGGAGCAATCCCGTGAAGGTTCGACTCCTTTTCCGAGCACTTTTTCTCTTCTGCATCTTTTATTTCTAAGACATCATCTACGACTTTTTAAACCTTGACAAGGTTATGAAACCTTGCCTGCGGTTTGCAAAGCCGTATCTGATGCCTTATAAATAAAATCTGCGAGAAGATAAAAAGTGTCGGAAAAGTTTCCTCGCACCCTTAATCCTAAAAACGTGCCCGTGCCCGCGTAAAGTGCCCGTGCCCGATTCTCGTCAAACTTTGGAAGTAACTTATAAATAAAATCTGCAAGTAGTTTAATGATGAACATGAATAAAGAAGCACAGGCAAGAGAAATTATAAAGGGATTAGGATTTGATGTTGAAGGGACTGAGGTAATTAGCGGGGGGTATTCGGGATCGACAATTGTAAGGGTGGGGGATTTTGTTGTTAGATTTTGGAACATGAAGTGGAAGGACGACTTTGCCCAAGATCTGGCTTGTCAAAGGATTGCGGGGGAAGCGGGGTATGGACCGAAAGTATTTCATTTTGATGAAGGGCAGGGGATTACAGTAATGGAGTACTTGAAGCCGGAGAGGGTGGGGAGTTTGTTGGAGGCGGTAGTGGATTTGCTTAAAAAAATTCATGAGGGGCCTCAAGTTCCGGAAGGAATTGATCGATCAAAATATCTTGATGAATTGTTTGTTGATTTAGCGGGTAAGAGGGCTGATTTAAATCGGCTAAGAGAAATTAAGGATCAGGTTTTTGAGAGACTGGGGAAAGTAAAAAAAGTACCTTGTCATAGAGATTTGCACTTTGGAAATCTTATCTTTAATAAGGGACGATTTCAGGCCATCGACTATACATGGGGATCGATGGATGATGCGTATGCGGATTTAGCGAACGTTGCCCTTTTTGCTTGTAGGGACGTTGCGGATGAAAATAAACTTCTTCAGCTCTATTTAAAGCGTGACCCGACGAGGGAAGAAAAAGCCCGTTTATCTTTAATGAAAATTCCCGCCAAAATATTCTACGGATTAGAGTTTTTGGGGCTTTCTAAAGATCGGATGTATTCAAAGCCGATTTGCTACAAAGATTTTGGACAAAGGGATGTAGTTGATACGGCAGAATTAAAAGGTTATTCAAATGCCTTGCTGCATGAAGTATTAGAATATGCAGCAAGTCACCAATTTCAAGAAGATTTACACACTGTTTAAAAGGAGGGGATTCGCTCCGAGTGAGTTGAGTATAGATATATAGGGGAGAAGGTATGAGTCAATATGCTGTACGGCCTGAGCGCGTTTTATGGGTTCGGAACTCTTTGTATGAGTCAGGGCAGTGTAAAGAATGTTGTGAAATTCGATCAGTTTTTTAATATCTTGTTTCAACTGTTCAAATTCCTGATTCATGAGCTTATTTAGGGCGATTTTTAATTGGGCTTCATCAGGAAGGGGTTTGAAATCTTCTAAATTTTTTGTCGGGGCTTTAAGTTTGCTGATTTGAGAAGCAAGGTAGGTTAGGGCGGCTTTTTCTTTGTCAGCGGCGGGAACAGAGTCTTCAGCAAATCTAAGCGCTATTTCTTGTGTGATGAGAGATTGAAGATCTCTTAATTTTGGAGTTTCACGAGTAAAGGAGGTAAAGTCAAAAGCTTCAGAAGCGGGTTTTTGACCAAAATGCTGTGCAGATTGAACGATATGAGCAACTCTATCTTTTTTAGCAGGGTTGAAAGGCAATCTAGGCGTTTCTGTACTTACGTAAGGGGCAGAGTGGGCTTTGTTAATTTTTGAGGTTACAGCGTCACGCTTCTCTTTTGAGTAAGGACGCGGTTTACGTTCTTCTTCATAAGCTTTTTCAGAATCACGATGGTTTTCTTCAACTTTATTATAGAGCCATGTTGTAACTTTTTCTTTTTTTGCTTCTTGTTCAGGGGATAAAGGCTCGCGTTTTGGGTGGGAATAGTAATCGTGTTCACGGCGATGGTGGATGAAATCGTGGGCAGGTGTTGTGGCTGCAGTAGAATTATCTTTAGCTTCTTTGATTTTCTTATTTGCAGAAGTGATTTTGTCATTGACGGGTTCAAGACGTGTGTAGGTTTCTTCGAGAGGAACATAAACTTGCTGCTTTTTCTTAACCCATGCCACAACTTTTGCTTGCTTCGCTTTTTCTTTGTCAGTGAGAGGTTCACGTCTGTAAGGGTTAGATGGAGAAAAAGGATTATCAATACCTTCTTTAATTTTAGCTTTAGCAAGAGCTACTTTTTCTGCAGTTGGAGGAATATGGGTTTTTACTTCTTGAGGGAAGGGAGCTTCTTTTTTCTTTTTTACCCAAGCTATTACGCGTGCTTGTTTAGCTTTTTGTTCTTCTGTAAAGGGCTTATTTTCAGATGATCTACAATTATCAATATATTGGTGTACAGGCAGGTAAGCGGGAACCAAATCCTTTTTAGCAGCGCGAATTTTTTCTTTAGCGGCTTGAATCTTTTTGGGGTCAGCCACAATCTCGCCTTCACGAAGGACTCGTTGCTTCACCGGTTTAAGGTTTGAATGCTTAAAACGGTTTGGGTTTAGCGGAGGAACTTCTGATTTTTCTTTCTTAAAGATCGATTTTAAAAGGGTGCCGATACGTTTCCATAAGGAGCTGACGGCATCGGTTAAAGTATGGATTGGAAAGCAAATAATATGAGAAACACGGGATACGTTTTGTGGCATAGGTCTTAATTATAAGCTTTTTGAATTATTTAAGGTGAAGAATTAACGTATTCTTTATGTGAGATGATCTGTGAACCCAAAAATAGGAGTATGCTTAATAGTGTGAAAAATAGGGGCAGCGGCAGTGCTGAGCCATTGTGCATTAAGCTCAACGCCCAGGTAAAAAGGGCGATCAATATGTAATAAAATCCTCCAAAAAAGGAGCCTGCCGTGCCAGCCGCGTGTTGGTACGCTTTTAGCGCTTTACTTAAGCTATTTGGGATAATTAAGCCGATCCCAAAAAAGATGAGAAAAAGTAGCACCAAACTGACGGAAATTCCATAACTTGTAAAAAATATATTTGAAATGATCGATAAACTAAAGAGAATGGACCCTACTAATGTGATTAGGGAGCCATAAAATATTAAGGGAGCAGAAGGGTTATAGTAAGAGTATCGGGCAGCGATAAGGGTCGATGCGGCGATTAAAAGGCCAAAAAGACCGTATTGAGTAGGGGAGATATGAAGTTGATCAATAAAGATAAAAGGGGCTTCTTGATAAAAGCCAAATAGGATGCCATTTGTAGCTCCAATAAGCAACGTGTGACCCCAAATGGAGGGGTCTTTCAACATTAGGGTTAGAAGGGATAGTCGATTACTTTTGTGCGTTATTTCAGGTTTTGTTTCAGGTAAGAGATAAAGAGTCCATGCAAAAAGCAGTGTACCCAAAAGAGTAAGAAACCAGAAATTTCCTCTCCACATTAATTGTTCACTTATAAATCCTCCTACTAAAGGTCCAATAGCAGGTGAAAAGGCGAGTGCCGCCGAAATAATAGAGAATAATTTTACTTTTTCATCACCTGTGTAAATGTCTCGAATGATGGTTTGAGTAATGACAGATCCTACACTTATTCCAAAGGCTTGAACAAATCTCCAGGCCAATAGTGATTCAATAGAGTTAGCAGATCCACAAAGAAAGGTAGAAACGATGTAGATAAGAAGTCCGATCAACATAGTGAGCCGTCGTCCTATCGAATCGGAAATCGTACCCCATAATAATACTCCTAACGCAAATCCAAGAAAATAAATAGATAGAGTCATTTCTACCCAGGAAGCCGATGCATTTAAATTTTCCGTTACGCTCGGTAGCGAAGGCGTATAAATGGTTTCGCTTATCTGGGGTAATCCGACCAAAGCGATTAGCAGGGTTAAAGGAATCTTGTTCATAGGTTAATTGTATAATATTAAATGGAAGTTTAGAATAGGGTCATAGGTTAATAACTATTAACAATTGGTTTAGAATGCCCGATTTTACTCAAATGAAAACATTTATCTTAGCAGCTGAAAAAAGAAATTTAGCGGAAGTTGGACGCCAATTGGGAATTTCTAGTGCAGCTGTAAGCAAGCAATTGACTAAACTTGAAGAAGAATTAGGAATTCATCTTTTAACTCGATCTACTCGAAAGATTGAATTAACGGAAATAGGTGAAATTTACAATGAGCAATGTAAGCGAATTTTGGAAGAAGTAGATGCCTCTAATGCACTAATATCGCAAACCAAATTGTCTCCCAAAGGATTATTAAAAATTGTAAGCGCAAGGCATTTTGGAAGCATGTACATCGTTCCTCATATAGCAGAGTTTTTAGAGCTATATCCTGACATTGAACTAAATATTGAATTAGCAGAACGTATTCCTGATTTAGAACGCGAAGGAATCGATGTATTAATAGGCATGAGTATTTCTGCGGGACCTGGAGCCATCCAAAGAAGAATTGCGACTACTTCGTATAAATTATGTGCTTCACCTAGTTATATTAAAAAATGGGGCACGCCCTTTAAGCCAAAAGATTTAACCGAGCATCGCTATATTTCACACAGTATGCGTAAGCCTGATAATGTAGTAATCTTTCAAAATGAAAAAATATCAATTAAACCCTTCCTTCAAATTAGCGATGCACAGGCTATGTTAAATTTAGCGCTAGAAGGAGTTGGTATGATCTATTTGCATGATTATATGGTTAACGACTCCATTAAAAGGGGAGAGTTAATTGAAGTGCTTCAATCCTATTCATTAAAAAATATTCCTCTTTATGTTGCTTTTCCCGAGCGTCGTTATGTTACTTCAAAAATTCGTTATTTTATTGATTTTATTTTTAAAAAGATCAACGAATCAAATTGACAATCGTTTTAGTTACAACTTAAATAACCATTAAGTTATGTTGTTTGCTTCAAAGTTTTGGAGGCTAAATGTTACCAGTAAGCACAAGAGTTTCGCAGGGCCAAATTCATAGATTTGAATTTGGAGAAGCACATAGCCGAGTTGCTTTGGCGATTTTTACCAGTACAACCAACGCTCAATTTAATACTATTAGAATAGGACCCGCTGAAATCCTAAAATTGTCTATAGATCTAGTTGCTATGGGACTTCAACCGGTTGTCGTTCAGGGTGACATCGTAGGTAGATCCGCTTTAGCTAAAAACGGTGAGAAGCCTACGCATTATGAACTTCGAGATTTACAAATCGCTCATAAGCTTATACTTCATTTAGTAGATAATGAAATTATTACAGTTGAAGATCAGTTTAAAGTAGCGCCTTCTGTTGAAGAATTGACTGCATGTGGAGAGATCGCAGCAAATAGAAACCCCTTTATATCTGAAGCTCAAAAGGTCCTTTTACAAAATAAAATTAGATCAGATTATAACATCATAAAAAATCACTTTAGTCATAGTGAAATCGGAAGAAGCTGGTTAGTGTGTATAGCAAGTGCTGTAAAAGCAGGTAAGGATGTTAGTGAATTAGGTGAACAGTTAAAAGCGGTGTGCGGTTCAGGGGATGATAAATCTCAGGAATTTTATAATGCCTTTTATCAAATTGCTCTGATCTATTTAGGAATTAATAGCCAATATGTGGATTTTTTATTGGAAGAAGGTCATGTGCCCGATCAGTCTCTTATTCAAAACGAAATTAAAATTCAGTTTTAAGATTTAATTAATTTTATTCTCTAGTCTATTATATTTAATAGACTCAATTTAAACTTAATATATGGCACATGATCATTTGCTAGATATTGAGGGCGATGATTCGATTCTTTACCTTCCTCCTCAGGAAATGATTCACATTCCTGTTCCCAAAGAGCATTGGTATGAGGAAGGCTATGATAAATATGCACACAATCGACCTGTTCGTCTCACAAGAGGTATGCATCTTATCAATGAGTGGTGGCGAAAACAAGATTTAACCATTCAGTATCATATCGCCGATCATGCTCCCTATTTACTTTATGGGTTGTCTGAACTTGAAGATGAAGTCCGGGCACTCCATCATCATCTTGCTCCTATTCAGCAAATAAAAGATCGTGAGATGGTTTTTGGGCTAGGAGCCACTCAAGTCATTCACGCGGCCCTTTATGCAATGGCGCTTGCTCATTCTATCAAAGTGAATCCTCCGAAGGATAATAAAACGATAATTACTCCTTTGTATGCAACGCAACAGGAGCCCGGTTATATCGAATATGGGTCATTAATAGAGGTGATGCATTACGGACTCATCAAGTGGGTGCGTTTCAATGAAGTTCATAAAGTGAAGCCCGAACATTTATTAGAGTTTATCACCACTCCCAACAATCCGGATGGATCCGTGTTATCTAAAAAAACGAAAGCTCACTGGACGATTCACGATCGGGTAAATCATTGGCCTTTTTTTCTGAATGTGGATAACCAAATTATCAGCCAAGAGACTATTGAAAACGATATGATATCGATCTTCAGTCTTTCAAAAATTTTATCTTTATCGGGAGCAAGGCTTGGTTATGCATTTGTAAAAGATCCTGAAATAGCTCGCTTCATGCGTTACTATATTTTAATGGATACGCATGGA
>JAGVJG010000084.1 GCA_020051235.1 Parachlamydiales bacterium
GCGACGGCCAGTGTAAGCGATACAGCCTAGCGAGAGCATGCTATTTGTCAAAATAGCATCGCGGTATACGCGATTTGGGCACGTCAGAAATGGCCGGGGAGCGGGGGCGGAGCCCCGACAAGAACATTTGTCATGAAAAAAGCTCTGCTTTTTTTATGACGACTCTCGAGTAGAAAATAAATGAACGGTGAGTCATTGAAAAAGAATTAACCATCTTTTTTTATCTTGCAATTTGATATGTGATGGGGAATGGAGCGTAGCGGTCTCGAACCGCTGGCCTCAACAATGCCATTGTTGCGCTCTACCAACTGAGCTAACGCCCCTTAATGGGCGGTAATCTTATTCGATTTCCCATTTCTCATCAATCCCCTTTGCTGCTAAGATCACGCAAGAAATATGTTTAAAATCCCCCGCTCTCTACTAGTGCTGGCAGCCCTTTTAATCGGAATCATGACTATTCCCATAAGCTGGCTTCAACCTGTACGAGAAACATTTTTTGAAGGCTGGATTGCTTTTTATAGTCAGTATAGCGAGTTGAAGCAGACGCTATTTCCCTATTCGAAATCAGAAGAAAAGAAGCATGAGCTTGAAAGAGAGATTGCTCGGCTTAAGAGTGACTTGGTTCTTGCAAAAAATCAAACTAGATTGAAAACAAGTACAGCAGAAGTCGTTTATAGATCGCAGAATAATTGGAACGAATATTTATGGATCAATAAAGGGGAAAAATCAATTAAGCGTCTAAGTCCTGTTCTCAGCGGCGATGTTTTAATTGGTATTATTGATTATGTAGGAAAAAATCAATCGAGAGTACGTCTTCTTTCAGACTCCAGAATATCTCCCTCCGTGAGAGCTAAAAGAGAAGTAGGAGGGAAAACTCTTTTGCTTGCTAAAGGTGAACTAGAAGGTTCTATTGATAAACAAGCTCGATCGGCAGGAAGCCTTTTTAAAGGCAGTGGATTTAACTACGATTTTCCGGATAGCGAAGGTCCGGCAAGAGATTTGAGGACAGGCGCGAGTGTCGAAGGGGGTAATGATATTCCTATCATAAAAGTGGATGACATCCTAATCACAACCGGATTAGATGGTATTTTTCCAAAAGGATTAATCGTTGCAAAAGTCGCCCGAATAAAACCGCTAAAGGAAGGCGATTTCTATTATGAAATTGAAGCGAAGAGTTTAGCGGGTAATTTAAACGATTTAAGATTCGTCTCGTTGATTGAGCCAGTCGGATTTGATCCTAATGATTATCCCATCCCCTTGAAATAATCTACATTCTAAAACGATTCCATATATCAAACGCTTTCTCTGTTTCGCAGCCTTTAATGCACTCTTCAAACAGTTTTATGGAATCTATTTGAGAGCATTTGTGGTGACATAGCAATCTATTAAAAGGGCAAAGAGCTTGTATGGTTTGGAAAAAGAAGTTAAATGATCTAATTTCGAAGTTGCGGGTAGTTTTAACAGGGGTTTTGCTTTCTATTCTCATAAAAATATCCTTTAATGAAGCACATCTTTTGCATGAGCTTTAAGGCCTTTTTTTATGATTTCATCCATTTCGATTTTAGAAGGATCTACAAATGTCGGAAGCGCGAAATCTTCAGGAACGACCGTTAAAAGCCCGAGCTGTTCTGCCAAATCGTAATCTTCAGCCATCACTGCTTTTACAAGAGGGACAGTGGGAATGTCAAACGGCATCACTTTATCATATTGACTTGAATCCATTATGGGACGCTCTTCTCCATGCTGATTCGTATTAAAATCAAAGAGTTGTTTGCTTCGATTAAAAAGAGAAGACAGATAGCCACGAGAGTTTGTAAATTTATTTGTGCCTAAACGGAAAAAGTGAAGAAGTTCTCGTTCATTGTTTTCTTGTAGGACAACAAGTGCATAATCGTTAAAACCTAAATAATCATCCGAATCGACTTTGGTTCCCGTTAAAACATCGCCTGAGATAATTCTTAGTGTTCCATCCACATGAGGAAGGCGTCCGACTATCAAAGCTTCAATGGGCATCCCTTCTCTCGTTTTGAAATAGCCTGTTTGATCGGGAACGCAAGCGGGGCCACCGATTCCGATCACTCGCTCGGTAAAATACTCTCCTTTGATAAGAAGCGATCCTAATACAACGACATCATGAGCATTAAGAGTCCAAATCACATCAGAGGCGCTCAAGATTGGATCGATTTCTTGAATATGCAAAGAGACGTTTGCAGCGGGATGAGGCCCAACGACAGAATGATGAACCACATTATTAAACTGTTTAAAAAAGATAGAGTCTTGCTGTGAAACTAAATGGATAGGACCTGCGGTTAATCTTTTTAATCCATTAATCCCGGCTTGAAAAAGAGTTTCATGTCCTTGAACCTGAAATTCTGCAGGTGGATAAAAGGGCAGGCTCTCGACAGCTTTAATGAATATCGAGCGGGGAGAAGGGCTTGGTTTTGCTAAAAGATCAAAGGGACGTGTTCGAATACGACTAAATCCCCCGCCTAAAAGCCACCTTTCAATGATTTCTTGTTGGGAAGCTTTTTCCGGATCAAGGGGTTCAAACTTTTTTATCTCTTCTTGGGGTGCGACTTCAATGATGATGTCGATAAGAGCTCTTTTCAAACCTCTTCTAATTTCAACCACGGTTCCTGCGGCGGGCGAAACAAAAGCTCGCTTTAAGGTAGAACGATCTTCGACGAGGGGATCGCCAATTTTGACGATATCGTTAACTTTAACCAATAACGAGAAACGCAAATCCTCAAATTCTGAGAGATTTAAGGCGATAGTTTTGAAATCACCCGGCCTGGATTGACCGGAAAATTTTAAGAGTTTCACTTGACCCGACGGTTTTCCCACAATCGGAATGTCAAGGCCTTTTTTGATTTTAATCGCTACCATAAAAGGGCTTATGGTAGCGAATAAAATTGATTTTTGTCAGGCTATTTTGTTTCCGGATTAAAAGCTTGTCGTAGGGCAACCGCAATAGCCGCTCCAATAAAGATGGCAGGCTCCGCTACAAATAAAGCGAGCAAAAGGCCCCCGAAAATTAAGCTTCTTACCATGCCATTTTGTTCGATGAGATCATTTGCAGAGCGCACAATCTGAAGGAGTTCTGCACTAAAGTAATATCCAAAAATCAAACCGACAATTAGACCGCCCCAGAAGGGATTGGTAAATAACAGGACGATACCCACAATCATTAATATATAGGCGATGGTATCGCGGGTATTATTCGTTGCGTAGTTATACAAACCCTCGATTTTCTCGTTTTTCTTCAACTGATCCAGTGTGTCGTTTAATTTGTTTTTATCCCGATTTTCAGGATTTGGATTAGTCATGATCGTCCTTATTTTAAGTTAGTTTTTAAATAGCAAAGGACTCTCTATTTTTTAAAACAAAATTTGACAATTGGCAATATAAACATAAAATTTTAAGTGCGATTTTTAAGCTTGTCATATAGACAAGTATTAGGTTATAATCTCCTATTTATTAGTAACTAATACAAAAAATGCACAGTGTAATCATTAGATATTTAAATCTAGCGTTATTGGGGCTCTGCCTCTTCTTCGCGGTTGCTGCTGCATTCGTTTGGCTTATAAGACCGGGCACTATCGAAGAGAAGCAGCCTAAAATCGAAGTTCCCACCCCTCCAAAAAATGTATTTCATCAATCTGAAGAGAAAACGTCTGGGATGGGAGAAACCTGTTTTCAATGTCAATTTCACCCGCCGACCATTAAAATCCCTGACTTAAAGAACATTTTGATTTTTTACGGGAAAAACGGGCGTCCGGATGCAGATCAAGAAAAGCCTCAATTACATTTTAATCTTCCTGGAAATAAGCAACTTGCAACTTTGACTCCTGGCGAAAAACTCTATTTAGTTTTCACCCGAAAAACAGAAGGGTCTAAATACGCATTCAGTCCGAGTAATGATGAGACGGCTCTTTGGATTGAAGCGGAGCTTTCTGGACAAGAGGCCCTGATTACCGTTCACTTGATGGACGAGAATGGGGAAGAGGTAATGGAGCCCGCCCTCAATCGCGAATTTGTTCTTAATGAAAAAGAATTTGTTCGTAATGTCTCTCAACCCTGGGAAATGGGTAAATGGCGTGTGGATGCGACTCTGCTTGCTCGAATGAGAGCTCGTTGGTTCGGCATCGATAAGTTTTTAGAAGAGCATGGCGGTGATGAATTTAAACATACGATGGGTCGTCAACGAATTGATTTTGGTGAAGGCGAAGATGTTTACTCGGTTTTTGTATCCGCCAACGACACACTTGTTTTTTCAAAAGAGCGATGGAAAAAAGTCGAACCCGGTGAAGATTCTTTAAATCAGCCTTTGATGGTAGTGAAGAAAATCGACGATCGCCTCATGAACCTCGAGTTATGGGATGTACAAGGAAAAGCTAAAGTCGCCCTTAATTTATTAAGGTCTTCTGATAATTTTACCCATGACAGTTTTGGAGATACCTTTAAATTT
>JAGVJG010000121.1 GCA_020051235.1 Parachlamydiales bacterium
AGCTGTTTCGGAGATACGTCCATGTGAGTCGCTCTTGGAGTCTCAACTTCAAGCTGCTCCCCTCTGTATCTTGCCCAGCAAATCTCTTCCTTGAACATGTTTTGTTCATCAAGAGGTGCATTAGCCTGTGCAATAACGTGCTTTTCTTCTTGGTCAGCTGTCATGTACTCGATTTCATCAGTAACAATACCATCACGAACAATGCGGTAAGGTGTTTCGATAAATCCGAATTCGTTGATCTTTGCGTAAGCAGAAAGCGACGTGATAAGACCGATGTTCGGTCCTTCCGGTGTTTCAATAGGGCAAATACGGCCGTAGTGAGAAGGATGAACGTCACGAACTTCAAAGCCCGCGCGATCTCTGTTTAAGCCGCCAGGCCCGAGAGACGATAGACGTCTTTTGTGGGTAAGTTCGGCAACAGGGTTTGCTTGGTCCATGAATTGTGAAAGCTGCGATCTTCCGAAGAAGTCTTTTAAAACGCCTGCTAAACCTTTAGCAGAAACAATTTTTCCGGGAGTCAATGTATCGGAAGTAAAGTCAAAGAGGTTCATTCTTTCACGAATGATTTTTTCCATACGCGCAAGGCCAATACGGCATTGGTTCTGGATTAATTCCCCTACAGATCTTACACGACGATTTCCAAGGTGATCGATATCATCAATCGCAGTATCTTCGTCACCTGCTTTTAAGCGGATCAGATATTTGAGGGCGCCAATAACGTCTTCTTTCATCAAGGTGACGGCTTGGAGCGCTTCATCATTAACTTCAATACCCAGTTTCGAGTTGAGCTTATAACGACCTACACGACCTAAGTTATAGCGTTTCGGATCGAAGAACAATCTCATCATTGCAGAACGAGCATTCGATAAAGTTGCAGGTTCGCCCGGACGAATCTTTCTGTAGAAATCTTTTAAAGCGGCTTCATAAGAATCGGTCGGATCTTTCGCGAGCATCTTAATGACAGGTGAAGTTTCATCCGCATTTTCGGCAATCTTGATGGTATCGATTTTAGCGTCGACAATTCTCTTAAGCATCGCGGTTGTAAGTTTTTCACCCGCTTTTCCGAAAACAATACCGCCTTCTTCTTGAGCGACGTCCGCTGCAAGAATCTTACCGACGAGTTTATCGAAATCTCTTTCAGATTTAACTTTATGTTTTTTAACTTCGAAGAATTCTTCAATGATATCTGCATTGGAAGAGTAACCCAGCGCACGAATAAAGGTAGTTGCAAGAATTTTGCGTCTACGTTTTTTACGATCGATATAGATGTGGATTAAATCATTAGAGTCAAATGCGCCTTCTAACCAGCTACCACGATAAGGAATGATTCTGAAAGAATAAATAACAGATCCGCGAGAATGCCTTTCTTGTTCAAAGCAAATACCAGGCGATCTATGAAGCTGGGAAACCACTACGCGCTCTGCGCCGTTGATAACAAAGGTTCCTTTATCAGTCATTACAGGGATGGTTCCCATGTAGACTTCTTCTTCCTTAATCCCCGTCTCGTCTGTTAAACGGAAGCGTACTTTTAATGTTACGCTGTAGGTGATACCTCTTCTTAAACACTCTTCAGGAGAGTATTTAGGTACTCCTAACGAATATGAAATAAATTCTAAAATAGTTTTTTCATCATACGACTTAATAGGAAAAATCTCGTTAAAGACTTCCTGTAGGCCTAAATTTTCCCTTTCATCAGGAAATTTATTAAGCTGGAGAAATTGGTTGTATGATTTGACCTGAACTTCGATGAGGTTGGGAAGATCAATGATATCTTCTTTGTTCGCAACGCTCAAGCGCTGAGGTGCCTTACGCAGCATGTTTAAGGTCTCCCATTTGTTTGGTAAATGAAGAAATTAGGTAGAGAAGTAAAAATAAACTTGTTTGTTTTCACTTCCCTGCCAAATTCCTTCAAAATTTGAAAAAATTTTAAAATAGCAAAAAACCACCCCCAAAATTTTGGAGGTGGTTTTTCTTAAGCAAACAATTAAAGAGGCTTAAGGGTGATTTTACCACCAGCCGCTTCAACTTCCTTCTTAGCTTTTTCAGCGTCAGCTTTTGGCTTCGTAGCAAAAATTTGCTTTGGAGCGCCATCAACGAGGTCTTTCGCTTCTTTAAGACCTAAACCGGTCAATTCGCGAACCGCTTTGATGATTGCAATTGCTTTATCTTTTGGAGCTTCAGCAAGGATGACTTCGTAGTCAGTTGCTTCTACTGCTGCTGGAGCTGCACCACCAGCTGGAGCTGCTGCTACTGCAACGGCTGCTGCTGCGGCTTTAACGCCCCACTTATCTTCTAGAGCCTTTTTAAGATCGGCCATTTCGAGAACGCTCAATTCGGAGAGAGCGTTTACTAAATCTTCAGTTTTTTTGTTACTCACAGGTATACCTCTTTAAATTTTATGAATTTCCTTCAGACTGCTTAACCTTATTGTCCAGGCAGTAAACGACGCTTGTAATGAGCGCTTCCATGACCGAGAGGGTCTGGGACATTGGCGCTTCAAACGTAGCAAGCAATTGTGCTCGCATTTCGTCTTTGCTTGGCAATTTGGAAAGCTCTTCTACTTGCTCACCACTTAAAATTACGCCTTCCAAGAATCCGCCTACGACATTCACTTTTTTGTCGTTTTCTTTACGGAATTGGAATACGAATTTTGTTAGCTCGAGCGCATCTTTGTCGCCTAAAACGACGCCAATGTGACCCGGGAGTGTTTTAAGATCTAGTTCGTGTCCTAGCGAACCCGCTGCTTTCACGAGAATTCGCTTCTTAACAAACTCCACTCCACCTTTCATTTTACGAACATCTCGGCGAAAAGCCGAAATTTTGTTCGCATTAATGTTGCTATAATTGATTAGAACAAAGGAGCTAAATTTATTTAGCTGCTCTTTAAGTTCATCAAGAAGGTATTGCTTTTCTTTTCTCATGGTTGCTTACTCCTCTTTACCTAAGACTTCGCTCAAGTCGAGTTTAAGACCGGGTCCCATGGTCGTCGTCAAATAAGCCGACTTCAAAAAGACACCCTTCGCAGAAGCAGGTTTTGCTTTCAAGATCGCTTGAAGGAAAGAACGGATATTTTCTACTAATTGGTCGGCAGTGAAAGAGACTTTACCAATCATATTATTGATAATCCCATGCTTGTCGACCTTAAATTCGATTTTACCCGCATTAAGCTCTTGTACCGCTTTTGCGATGTCATTGGTAACGGTACCCGCTTTAGGGGTTGGCATAAGGCCTCTTGGACCTAATACTTTACCGAGCTTACCGACATCTCTCATGAGGTCAGGTGACGCGATCACGGCATCGAAATCGGTCCAACCTCCGTTAACTTTTTCTAAAAGTTCTTCATGGCCCGCGTAAGTTGCTCCGGCAGCTAAAGCTTCTTTTGCTTTATCGCCTTTTGCAAAGACGAGTACTCTCATCTTTTTACCTGTTCCATTCGGTAACGAAACAGTTCCTCTGAGTTGTTGATCAGATTTACGCGGGTCAACACCAGTCCTCAAAGCAATATCCACCGACTGAACAAATTTAGTCGGAGGGCATTTCTTTAAGAGTTCGACAGCTTCTTGGAACGTAACAACTTTATCAGTTGGAACGAGCTTCGCTATCTCCCGAGTTCTTTTGCTTGGTTTGCCCATTGTTTTATTTCACCAGTTTTTTAGTCTTCAATTACATCAACACCCATCGAGCGGGCGGTACCAGCTACGAGGTTAATTGCTGCGTCGATGTCGCTTGCATTCATATCTTGGAATTTTTGTTCCGCAATTTTACGCATTTGCGAGCGCTTAATGCGTCCTACTTTATCACGGTTAGGAACCGCAGATCCTTTTTCAATTCCGATTGCTTTGCGGATAAGCACAGCAACAGGAGGTTGACGCATAATGAATGTGAACGTCTTATCGTGATAGACAGTAATGACTACCGGGATAATATCGGTTCCCATCCCTTGAGTTTTGGCGTTAAAATCTTTGCAGAAAGACATAATGTTAAGGCCGGCAGCACCTAAGGCAGGACCAATAGGTGGAGCTGGATTTGCTTTACCTGCAGGGATTTGAAGCTTAATTATTTTAACAACTTTCTTAGACATATTGGAACAACTTTCTCAAATGTTATGGTTTTATTACTTAGCTAGGCTTACTTTCTTCCGAAACTTCTTCCACCTGGCTAAATTCGAGATCATCCACGCGGGTGTCTCTACCGAAGATCGATACCATGACTGAGAGGCGGCCTTTATCATGAAAGACTTCGATTACTGTACCGGTGAAGTTTACAAATACACCGTCGGTAATCTTGACCGTATCGCCCACTTCGAATTTATGTTTGTGCGTAACTTTTTCTTTTTTATCTGCCAAATCGCGCAGAATCTCTTCGACTTCAAAATCAGTCAGAGCAGTCGGTTTATCGCCGCCCAAAAAGTCAATGACGCCAGAAGAGTTTTTAATATACTGCCACGACTCATCGTCGAGCTGCATTTTAATTAAGAGATATCCTGGCCAGAGTCGTTTTTCGACAACGATTTGCTGGCCTTTTTTTACCTCTTGAACATTTTCGGTCGGCAAAAGAACGTCGGAAATAAAATCGGTCATTCCTTTGCGTTCGCGGTTTTCCTCAATCGCCTTCTTCGCTTTTTTTTCTTGCGATGAAAGAACTTGAACGACGTACCATTTATGCATTAATTATACCGCCTAACCGTTTAACCACTTATTAATCGGGAGAGTAACGTGAGGATATTCATAACCGATTGAATCGACAAATCGACTAGATAAACACCAAGTCCAAGAACAAACGTTGCGCCGACCACAATTTTCGTGTAGCCAATCAACTCTTCTTTACTTGTCCAAGTAATTTGCCGAAACTCGGTTTTGATCTGTTCAATCAGATCTCGGAACCTAAATTTCTTTAAGCTACTTTCTTCTTTAGAGGGAGTCATATTCATTTTTTTTAACTCCATAGTTCTACTGCTCATAGCTACTTGGACCTCTCTATCCCACCAATATACGAGTGCGGAGGGACTCGAACCCCCGACCAGCGGCTTTGGAGACCGCTGCTCTACCAACTGAGCTACACACCCTAGCAAAAGGGAGCGATCTATCGATCACTCCCTTCAAATTCAATTCTTTCAAGTATTACTTGATGATTTCGGAAACGGTACCCGCACCGATGGTTCTACCACCTTCACGAATCGCAAAACGCATACCTTTTTCCATAGCTACTGGCTGGATCAATTCTACTTCGATCTCGATGTTGTCACCAGGCATAACCATCTCAACTCCTTCTGGGAGCTTAATGGTACCGGTTACGTCTGTCGTTCTGAAGTAGAGCTGAGGACGGTATCCGGTGAAGAAAGGCTTATGACGTCCGCCTTCTTTCTCAGTCAAGATGTAAACAGGACCTTTGAACTTAGTGTGCGGGGTGCATGTGCCAGGAGCAGCAAGTACCATACCGCGTTCGATATCAGTTTTCTCAAGACCACGGAGGAGAAGACCGACGTTTTCACCGGCTCTAGCTTCGTCCATGCTCTTATTGAACATCTCAACGCCCGTTACAACAGTCTCTCTTGTTTCTCTTAAGCCAACGAGTTGGAGTTTGTCGCCGTTTTTCACAACGCCACGCTCAACACGGCCGGTAGCTACAGTACCACGACCCGAGATCGAGAATACGTCTTCAACTGGCATTAAGAAAGGCTTATCAATTTCGCGGGAAGGTGTTGGGATTTTTTCATCAACAGTCTTCATTAACTGACGAATCGATTCTACGTACTTTGGATCGCCTTCAAGAGCTTTCAATGCGGAACCGCGAACGATAGGTACATCTTTGTAGCCTTTCGATTCGAGGATTTCGTGGAGGTCCATTTCAACGAGGTCAATAAGTTCTTGGTCGCCTTCGCCGAGCATATCCACTTTGTTGAGGAATACGACGATAGCAGGTACCTGCATCTGACGAGCAAGAAGAATGTGTTCACGAGTTTGTGGCATAGCGCCGTCTGTTGCAGCAACCACGAGAATAGCACCGTCCATCTGAGCGGCACCGGTAATCATGTTCTTTACATAGTCCGCGTGGCCAGGGCAGTCAACGTGTGCGTAGTGGCGAGCAGCTGTTTCGTACTCAACGTGAGTCGAGTTAATAGTAATACCACGCGCTTTTTCTTCAGGCGTATTGTCGATCGAAGAATAGTCACGGAATTTCGCGCCACCTTCTTGAGCGAGAACTTTCGTGATTGCAGCGGTTAGTGTCGTTTTACCGTGGTCAACGTGTCCAATGGTTCCGACGTTGACGTGCGGCTTGTTACGGTTGAAGGCTTCTTTTGCCATAGGTTTGGTTCCTCAACTAAATTAATGATTTACTGCATTACGTGCAGTCACTTGTTTGCCCAGAAAAGGAATTGAACCTTCGACCTTTTGCTTACCATGCAAATGCTCTACCACTGAGCTATCTGGGCAAAACTGAACTTTTTTGTCTTTAGCAAAGATCGTTAAAAAACGATTTTTTGCAAAAGACTCTATTAGAGAGTAGCTCACACTCTCTTAAAACTCAATTAAAACTTAGGCCAAACTCCCTCTATTTTTGACGGAACACTATCCGTGCTTTCGTCAAGTCATAAGGAGACATCTCAACAGTGACGGTATCGCCGACTAAAACCCGTATGTTTTTCATACGCATTTTGCCGCACAGATGGGCCATAACTTCCATGCCATTCTGCAGGCGTACCCGGAACATCATATTTGGAAGCAGTTCGGTTACGGAGCCGTCAAGCCTGAGTGTGTCTTCTTTAGCCATGTTTTGGTTTGTTGACCTTAAGTTAGTGATAATAAATTAGCAGGTGCCAAGAAAAAGTCAAGAAAAAAGCTTAGGGAAGAAGGCGGGAACCTGTGCTTTGTACTTCTCCCAAGCTTCCCCTTTTGTTTCTTCCATATGCTTGTCAGTCAAATAGACCCCTGACAAAGCAATCAGAAGATAACTGATGATTGAAAAGGAGATCAAGCTAAGATATCCGTTCTCAGAAAAAATCGCCGCAACAGTAAAACCTACCCAAACCACCCATTCAAAAAAATAGTTGGGATGTCGGCTTTTACCCCATAGGCCTTTATCCATCACCTTTCCTTTATTCGACGGATAGCTTTTGAATTTTTCTAATTGATGATCGGCGATCGCCTCCCCTATCCAACCTATAGTGACAATAACAAAGCCAATGAGCAGAAAAGGCTCTTGCGGGTCATTTGCTATGATATAAAATGGAATGGAAACCAAAGCCGCAAGCGCGCCTTGCAAAAGGAACATATAAATTATTTTATCTTCCCCCCATGTCTTACGAAGAGCGATATATCTCGGATCCTCGACTTCCGGCTTAAAACGTGTCCACAAATGAGCCGCAAGCCTGATTGCCCAGGGAAAAATCATGAGGGAAAGCAACGCTTTTGCCTGAAAGTCCCCTTCTCCTGTACCCAAAGCTACAATCCCTGCAATAATGAAGCAATAAGCCCAGCCGATATCTACAATGCCCAAATTAGTTTTTTTATATCCGAAATGCCAGAGCAATCCCATAAAGACTAAAATTAAAAATGAGCCAATCAGCCACAAAACTTGCATCTCTCTTCCATCCTTCGTATACTGTTAGGTGTGTACGATACGTGTATTAAAAAACAGTCAGAAATCAAAGCCCTTTTTAAAGGGCTACCCTCGGACGAGGCTAAATACGCCAAAATCATTGATTTAGGCAAGGCGCTTCCTGCCTTTCCCTTAGAAGCTAAAACTCCTATCAATGAAGTTAAGGGCTGTCAAAGTATTATGCATCTTCTTACTAACAAGGAAGAAGGCAAGCTCTATTTTCAAGCTGAATCGGACGCCCTCATCTCAAAAGGACTCGCTGCCCTTCTCATCGCTGTTTACTCGGGTGAAAGCCCTGAAGCCATCCTAAAATGTCCCCCCACCTATCTCGAAGAGATTGGAATAACGGCCAGCCTCACCCCCAACCGCGCTAACGGCCTCTACAGCATACACCTGCGAATGAAGCAAGAAGCCCTAAAAGCACTTATAAATTAATTCAATATTAACACTCATTTTTCTCTTATTAAGGTTAAAATAACAGTAAGGGATAATTTGAGGTTAATTGATGATCCGACCCGATCCGTATCAACCCAGCGGGGGCCCTGGAGCTCCCGATCCGTATCGACCCAGCGGAGGCCCGGGAGAAGCACCTCCTACACTAGGAGTCCCGCAGAGTCAAAACTCGCAAGATAGCGTTAAAAAATCTTCCACTAACTCATTTATCAAATTAGGTTCGGATTTTATTGAAAGCGCTAAAAGTTCCTTTACTTCGTTAAAAAGAAAAGCGACAGAACTCACTAAACCTACGCAGGAAAATAGCGAAACTCACATTTCAAAACCAAAGCTCAAACAGGAATTACAAAAAGTAATAACTGAACGGAAAAACGACGAGCATTCAATAAGCAAAAATTTTGAATTACATAATCTATCTCAACAACTTGACGCTCTTTCAAACAAACAAATTTTAGATCAGCTCGAGAAAATAAAAGATAATGCGAATATTCAACTTGAATCTATAAAAAAGACGCCTTCTTCAGAAACCACCCGATCTTTTGCTTCCTCTTTTTTTAAAAAATTAAAAAGTACTTTTGGGTGATTTATGCATATTGGCAACAATTCACAACCTATTCAGACTAACGGCCAAATTGACACTCAGCGTGGTCAACAAGGCCAAAACATTACAGATTTAGATAATCTTGTGAGCGCATTATCTGCGAAATCAATAAAAAATAAACCGCCTGAATCTCCCCCTCCCACACTGACAGCAAAAAAACCCCAATTTGAGGCAACTCAAGAAGAGGTAGATGCTTTTGATTCATTAACAGAACCTCCAAAAACACTCGATGATTTTGATCTTTCGGAAGGCGATTCTATAGAAGGCGCATTCAATATCAGAGAAGAGCTAGGCTCTGCGTCTGCTGCAAGCATGTTTGAAGATATGGAAAATGCTGAACTTGCAACAGATGCTCATGTAGAAAAACGCGATTCAGCTTTGAATGACCTGAACGAAGCAAACCAACAGCCCGCCACCCTCGATGATTTTGATGATTTCATCAATGAACAAGGGGGAGGCAGCCGTGTCCAAGCGGGTTATGATATTAGAAATGCATCCACTCCTGAAGAAAAAAGTTTGGCCGCAGAAGAAATGTTATTGGATAAAGACTCAATTAAAAATAAACACGATGACGCGCAAATTCTTAAAGATGAAATGGAGATTGATCATGAATCTCAAGCTATAAGCAACGCACGTGCAGATGACGAGACACTTCAAAAGGCGGGTGATGACTCGGATCCTATAGATCTTGATAATTATGTAGGTAGACCTATAACCGAAGAGGAAGGAAAACAAATCGATGATTTTCTTTCTCAATTTCCAGACGTACCCTCTGAAAATAGCCCGGTTAAAAATGAAATTGAAACGCCTCCTTCTGCTCCTACCAATCCACCTATTGCTCCAAAAGCTAATCGCCCCGTCTCCGTTTCTCAACAAGATGTCGCCGATTTAAGAGAAATGCTAAAACAAAATGAGGCACCTCCTGCACCCCCCACGAATGCCCCCATTGCTCCAAAAGCAAATCGAGGCCCCATTTCTCAAGACGATGTTGCCGAATTAAGAAAAATGCACAAAAATGATGCTTTAAACGGCCCTCAAAATCGCCCTTCTTCTGAACGATCCTATACTCGCTCTGAAATCGATGCGCAAACTGCAGCATATCGTGCTAGAGGAAAAACTATAAAAGAAAGAGTTAATCCATTAAGTGATAGTAATATTGAAACTGGTGTTAGATCGGTTGGCCCCCTTCGCAGAAAAGCCTCCTCAGTTGCCGGTAAAGTCAAATCCTTATTCGGGCGAATTTCGTTTCCTTCTTTCACCGGTGTTATATCTTCATTTAAAGCAAAAAGTAAAACACCACCCGCTGCTTAAATGTCTTTCTTGAGTTGACTCTTTAGCATTTTGCAGAGAATAGAATCGGGGATGAATTTCGAAAGAAAAATCAGCAGCTTATAGTGCCAATCAAAGATTTCAACTCTTTTACCCGTTTCAATTTGTTTAATGATGCGATCGACCGCGTAATCGACAGTCATGGTAAATGGGCGTCGGTTATTCTTTTTAGAGGGGGATGCTCTTCTTGAAAAATCGGTTTTAATTACACCTGGACACGCAGCTAAAACTCTGACACCCCAATCCTCCATTTCTTCATCTAAAGAAGTTGAGACCGATGTTACAAAGGCTTTTGAGGCAACATAGGTCGCAAAGGTCGGAAAGGGATTAAAACCACCGGCTGACGAGACATTGAGTATGGTGCCTTGTTTCGATCTTTCTCTCAGTGTCTTGGCCCCTTGAAGCGTTAAAGCGAGAACGGCTTCGCAGTTTACTCTTACCATAGATGTTTCTTGATTAAGATCATGATCGATGGCGTTGCCGTAAAGGCCATATCCTGCATTATTAATAATAAGATCGGGCGCTTCGTTTTTAATCACGTCGAGTAAGGGTTTATAATCCTCTTCTATGGCGCATACTATAGGAATAATTTCACCCGGAAGCGAGCTTTTAAGCTCTTTTAGCTTCGCTTCGTTTCTACCTGTAATAATTAGTTTTTTTCCGTGAGCGGCGAGTCTTTTTGCTAACGCTTCGCCGATACCGGAAGTGGCGCCCGTGATAAAAATAGTATTAAAGTTCATGCTTCTGAACTTAACAATTCTTCGTCTTTTTGGCTTAATGAATCTTTTTTAGGATATTTAATTCTTGAATGGCCGTATGCGACTAATGTTTTGATCAGCGTGTCTTTAACTATGGCGAGTTCTTCAAAAGTTAATAAACACTCATCGAATTGCCCATCTTCCGCTTTTTCGCGAATAAGTCGATTAGCAAGTTCGGTAAGGGACTCTTCATTCACTTTATCTAGTGATCGGGAAGCCGCTTCTAAAGTATCAGCGATCATTATGATAGCCGACTCTTTTGAACGAGGCTTAGGACCCGCATAACGAAACTCGGATTGATCGACCATCGCTTTATCGCCGCCCGCTTGATCCAACGCTTTGCGATAAAAATAGTAAACCAAAGTCGTGCCGTGGTGCTCTTTAATAATATCGACAAATTGTTCGGGGAGATTTGCCTGACGCGCAATCGCGACGCCTTCCGGAACGTGAGCAATGATCACTTCTGCTGATTCACGCGGCGTTAACAGCTGGTGAAGATTCATTCCCCCTTGCTGATTCTCAGTAAAATACTGAGGAGTCGCCATTTTACCAATATCATGATAAAGCGTTGCCACTCGGCAAAAGAGACCGTTGGCTCCAACGGCTGTAGCGGCGGCTTCAGCTAAATTACCCACTACAACCGAGTGTTGATAAGTGCCCGGCGCTTCTATCGTCAGTCTTCTTAAGATGTCATTGTTCGGATCCATGTATTCCATCAAAGTGACGTCAGTCATTACTTTGAAGGCCGATTCCAATAAAGGTAGTAATCCAACTACCAATATCGCGGTTAAAAACATGAAGACGGCAGAAACAATCACATCGTTAAGGATCGCCCCTTTCCAAAATGTATTGTCATAGAGATGAATCGATAAAATGACGGCAATACAGGCAAGATAAGCTTTAAAGCAAACTTCAAAAATCTCTTTTCTACGCTTTAATGAGTGAGTGGTTAAAACCGCAACGACCCCGGCGGCCAAATTTATTATCATAAAGCCGGTGCGATCAAAAGTCAGTGTCATGGTTAACAAAATCGTCAAAAATCCAGCAGCAAAAGTTGCAATTGCCGGATTCATTAACGCACACAAAAGAATAGAAGCAAAAGGAACGAACAACGGATATCGGACGGTTTCAATTAAATCGTTATTTGAAGTTAAAAGGACAAATTCAACGGCTTTCGCTAAAGCAAGCGTTAAAACAATGATCGACACAACTAAAAATAAACGACGGTTTGAAGCCAGAATTTGCGGATGATTAATCTTAAAATAGGCGGCGCAGACAATCGTTAATAAAAGGCTCATAATCAACGAACCTAAAATAGTGAAGGGATGCCAGAGATTTTTATTTTCACCGAGCGCTTTTTTCATCGCTTGCAACATAGCAATGTGACGAGGAGTGACTTTTTCGCCCTGATCAATAATGCGACTGCCCGCTCTTACATGATTATATTTTTGAGGGACTTGTGAGCCTATTTTACGTCTTAAAGCTTCTTGAGAAGGAATGTCTTCTTCTACACGCCAAGGCTTCTCTTCATAGAATGCCAAAATAAAGGGAATCGCATTATATAGTTCAGGATGCTCTTGCGTTATGGTTTTTTCAACATATTGCCACACCACTTCAGGGAGCATTACTTCTTCATCGACGTCGGGAGGAGTATATATGGTCGTATTTTCCGCTTTTCCCCTAACCTCTTTAATCTTACTGAGCGTTCTTGGGTCAGTAAACTTTAAATCGGCCAGTTTGTTCTCAATGACAGCTGCACCCGTATACATATTATCAAAAGTAGATGAGCTGATTTGATTGCGCCAATCTTGATTATAAATAAGGAAATTTTCGAATTCGATACGGCTATCAGAGACTTCTTTATCGGATAATTTATAAATTTTACCTATATCACGTACAGCTTGCTGCCTTAAGATAACCGTCGCTTCATCGTCATAAAAATCGAAATCGACTTGTGAAACGACGTAACTAGGCGCTTTGGTATCTATTTCAAAAATCTCAACGCGTATGTCTCTGAAATGAAGAACGATAAATAAACTTAGCACGGTAAGCAAAGTTATGAAGGCGCGCACGAGCAGGCTCTTATCAAAATAGCCCTGCTCTCGTGAGAACTTCAATTCGCTAAAGTTCTGCACTCCACTTGATCTATCGCGCATACTCTTTCTTGCTATCGCACCATTAAAAAAGTTATTCTGTAATAAATAGAGTAATTTATGCAAACGATCCTTGTAACCGGGGGTGCCGGATTCATCGGCTCCTCAGTAAATCTTTTATTGAATGAAGCGGGATTTAAAACTATTGTTTACGATAATTTGTCCCGCGGCGATTCCCGATCGGTGAAGGGAGGACTCTTTATTGAAGGCGATCTCTTTGATATTGAATCGGTCTTTAAAGAGCATAAAATCGATGCCGTTATGCATTTTGCCGCCTTTACCGACGTAGGCGAATCCGTTCAACATCCCCTTCTTTATTATAAAAATAATTTTGTCGGAACCCTCGCTTTATTGGAGGCGATGGAGAAACACAACGTTGATAAGCTGATCTTTTCTTCAACGGCGGCCGTTTATGGCATTCCTACTCAAGTGCCCATCAATGAAAGCGCGCCAATTAATCCGATAAATCCCTATGGCCACTCAAAAGCGATGATCGAACAGGTTTTAAGCGACTTAAAATCAGTAAGATCAATACGCCTTCGATATTTTAATGCCGCCGGTGGCGACCCTCATGGAATTATCAAAAATTACAAAAAGAAAGAAAACAACTTAATTCCCATCTTATTAAATTCATTAAAAAATAATTCACAACTAGTTGTTTTTGGGGATGACTACAATACTCCAGACAAAACTTGCATCCGCGATTACATCCATGTAGCCGATCTCGCCCAAGCCCACCTGCTTGCGCTCGACGCTTTGATGCAGGGCGCGCCTTCCGCTTTTTATAATTTGGGTAATGGAAAAGGCTATTCCGTTCTTGAAGTCATCGAAACCGCTGAAAAAGTTTTAAAAAGACCGATATCTTATCAAATAGGACCGAGACGTCCGGGCGATCCCGCTGTTTTAACCGCCGATAGCCGAAAAGCGATTCAAGCTTTAAATTGGAAGCCTCGCTTCCCGGAACTTGAAAAGATCATTCTTGACGCAAGCAAAGCCCTTCCATAAGATAAGTGATCTATGTATCAAGTAATTGCGCGTCGCTTCCGTCCTCAAACCTTTAAAGAACTCCTTGGCCATGAAGCCGTGGTGCAAACTTTAAAAAATAGCTTAAAAAATAATCGCCTCGCACAAGCCTATTTATTTTCGGGGCCTCGGGGGACCGGTAAAACGTCTACCGCCCGCGTTTTTGCCAAGGCTATCAACTGCGACACTCGCACCCCCGATTTTGAGCCGTGCAACCAATGCGCTTCCTGCCACGACATTAAAGTGGGTCAGTCCTTGGATGTCATTGAAATTGACGGGGCCTCCAATCGCGGAATCGATGATGTTCGTAAAATCATCGAAACCGTTGCGATCGCCGCAAGCGCCGGACGGCACCGCATTTATATCATCGATGAAGTGCACATGCTCACAAAAGAGGCTTTTAACGCCCTCTTGAAGACCCTAGAAGAGCCACCTCCTAAAGTTCTTTTCCTTTTTGCAACGACCGAACCGCACAAAGTCCTTCCGACGATCATCAGCCGCTGCCAACGCTTCCAGCTTGTCCGGATTCCCCTTGCGACCATCGTACAAAAATTAAAAATGATCGCCGCGTCGCTTAATTTGAATGTGGATGAGGAAGCCCTCCAACTCATTGCTAAACAAGCCGAAGGGGGTCTTCGTGACGCCGAATCGCTTTTTGATCAAATTATCGGCTATGAAGAAGGCGCCATCACCTCTGAAAAAGCGGCTAGAATATTAGGACTGCCTTCCATTGACTCGCTCTTTCAAATCAGCCGTTTAATTTTAGAAGGCAACTACTCGGAAACTGCAAAACTCGCACAATCGATTTATTTATCTGGACGTGATCTCGGCTATTTCCTTGAAAACTTAACGGATCACTTTAGATCGCTTCTTCTGGTTAAACTGCAAGCGCATGAACCGCTCGCATTAACCGCTCCTTTATTGAAAAGGTATAACGAAGAGCAGCCGCTCTTTGATACCGAAACGCTCATTGCTTTCATTGAACATACGCTAAAAGTTCAGAGCGAATCACGCCATGAACCTTTAAATGCATTAAGGCTTGAAGCGCTATTTTATAAACTCATTCGCCTACAAAAAACGGTTCCTCTCGGCCAGCTTATTGAACGTCTTGAAGCACTAGAGAAAGGCAATCCGATGCCAGTGGCAACAAAACCAGCGGTAGCAGCTCCTGTTGCACCTCCTATTAGAGCGCCGGAGCCTCCTAAGCCCGCTCCACCAAAAATCGAACCTGTTTCAATACCCAAACCGGCTGCGGTGATTGAGAGCTTTTCAATCGATCCAACGCCCGATGAAAAAGATTTAAAAGGGATGAAACCCAAAAAAGAAGTGGTGGTAACCACCCCTTCCACTCCCCCACCGGTTGTTGTTTCATCAACACCTCCTCCCCCAAGCGGCGAGCTCCCTACAGCTAAACTCGATACTTTACTTCACTTCGCAGCCATTGAGCTCGAAGGTCGAATCACTAAAAAATAGGAAATAAATATGGGATCCGGATTTCTCAAACGAAAAAAAGAAATGAAAAAGCTGCAAGAGCAGCTTGGACAAATGAAAAACGACCTCGACAATCTCGAAGTAACGGGTGAATCAGGCCATGGTTTAGTAACTGTCACGTTAATGGGTGACCATAGAATGAAATCGATTCATATTAAACCTGAATGTGTTGATCCGAAAGATGTCGAAGGCCTCCAAGATCTCATTAGAGTGGCTTATAACGAAGCTGTGAACAAGATCGATGAGAAGACAAAGAATATGCAAGGCGGCAACCCTATGATGGGCGGCTTCCCGTTCTAGCCTCCAAGGCTACCCGTGCCCGTGCCCGCGTGCGTGCCCGTGCCCGATTCCCGTCAAACATTGGAAGTACC
>JAGVJG010000098.1 GCA_020051235.1 Parachlamydiales bacterium
GACGTATTACTGTATCGACCGTCGGCGTGGTGGAAGGGATTAGAAAACTGGCCCAAGAAGGGCTCAAGTGTAATTTAGTGCTTTCTCTCCATGCCCCCAATCAACATATTCGTACAAAAATCATTCCTTACGCAAGAAAGTATCCTTTAGACGAGATTATGTCGGCGATGGACTATTACGCCGAGTGTACGAGTCGCGATATTACTTACGAATATACGTTAATTGCAGGCATCAACGATCATCCTGATCATGCCTATGAACTTGCCCAGCTTCTAAAGGGTCGCCAGTGTACCGTTAACTTAATTCCTTATAATCCGGTCGAAGGTTTAAAGCTAAAACGACCCGATCGTCATACAATTAAAGAGTTTAGAGCGGTTCTTTTTGGCTGCAAAATTAATAATACCTGCCGTTACACCAAAGGCGATGATATTGCTGCGGCTTGCGGACAACTTCGTTTGCATGAAATGAACAAATTGCCGCAAATTAAAGAGGATGTTTAATCCCGATCTAATTGCCCAATTTCCTGTCCTGCCCGGCGTGTATATAATGAAGCGCAAGGGGGGAGAGGTTCTTTATGTGGGTAAAGCTAAAAGTCTTCGTCTTAGAGTTCGTCAATATTTTGATAAGGGTGGCGATGGCCGCCATATAATTCCTTATCTTATTCGACAAGTCGATGAAATTGAAACAATCATTGTTAAATCGGAGAAGGAAGCCCTTCTTCTTGAAAACACCTTAATAAAAAAGCATAAGCCCCGCTATAACGCACTTTTAAAAGACGATAAAACCTACATCGCTTTAAAAGTGACCACTAAGCATCCATGGCCGCGAGTGGAAGTGGTAAGGTTAAGAGGAAAAGCTAAAAAAGATGGGCTTTACTTCGGTCCTTATACAAGTGCTTTTGCAGCTAGACAAACACTTGAAATTCTAGAAAGTCTCTTTCCTCTTAGGCAATGCTCCGATGCGGAATTTTTACGAAGAACGCGTCCCTGTATTTTATATGAGATGAAGAAATGCATCGCTCCTTGCGTGGGACTTTGTACCAAAGAGGAATATCAATACTATGTTGATAGTACAATTAAATTTCTTCGAGGTCAGAACGATCAAGTTTTGAAAGTGCTTCAAGTTGAAATGGAAAAAGCAAGCGACGCGCTCGAATTTGAGAAAGCTCAAGCCATTTTATTGACAATGAAGCAAATTGAAAAAACGCTTGAGACACAAAAAGTGGTAAAGCCTAGAGGAGGAGATTTCGACGCGCTGGCTATTTTTAGGCAGGGAGATGAAGTCGTCCTTTGTGAATTGAATGTTCGAGAAGGGTCATTGCTAAGCGTTCTAAATCATAATTTTTCCAAGATCGTCGAAGATGATGATGAGCTTTATTCTCGATTTATTTTAGAGCATTATCAAGATCGTGAAGATAATCCTTCTGAAGTCTTTGTTCCTCTTGATATCACCAGTAAAAGTGCGCTTGAGGAAGTTGTCAAAGTCGATGTCGTACGACCCTTAAAAGGTGAGAAGAAAGAGTTTGTAGAAATGGCCCGAGTAAATGCTGAAAATGCCTTTAAAAAGTTAAAGGATGAAGCAGAAATTCGGGAGAAGGCGTTGCTGGAATTGCAAGATAAGCTCAGATTGTCGAGATACCCGGAAAGAATTGAATGTTTCGATAACTCAAATTTAAGTGGATCAGAGCCCGTTTCGGCGCTCGTTGCGTTTGAAGAAGGAAAAAGAGATAAAAATCGGACAAGAAAATACAAGATTCGAACGGCCGATCTTTCCGACGATTACGGCATGATGAAAGAAGTGCTTGAAAGAAGGCTTCGAAAAACGGAAGATGAGTTTCCTGATTTGTTGATAGTGGACGGTGGGAAAGGGCATTTGAATATCGCACTTGCCGTTTTAAAAGAGCTAGATATTGCAACGATTGATGTGATTGGCGTGGCAAAGGAGGAGGGTAGGCACGATCGGGGCTTAACTCAAGAGCAGATTTTTGTTCCCAATACAAAAGATCCCATTTTGTTTAAACCTCATTCGGCGGCCTTGTTGCTTTTACAAAGAATTCGCGATGAAGCCCACCGTGTCGCCATTTCTTTTCAAAAGAAGAGAAGGGCCAAGGTTTTGATCAAATCGCTTCTTGATGATATTTCGGGTATCGGTCCGGCGAAAAGAAAGAAATTGTTAACTCATTTTGGTAGTGTGGAGAAGATTGCTCAAGCAACAAAAGCGGAACTTGAGGAGATTGTTTCTAGTCGTGATGCGGAAACGATCATCAAATTCTTCGCTGGTAGTTAAACCGTGCCCGATTCCCGCTAAACATTGGTCTCCACCTGCATTCGTTGAATCAATTTATTAGTGAGCGGTGCTTCCAAAGTTTGACGGGAATCGGGCACGGGCACGCACGCGGGCACGGGCACGTTAAGATGCAAAAACAACACAATTATTTCTTTTTCGAAAATTGTCGTTTAAAGTATAGTTTCTCACGATCGGGATATTAGCTCAGTTGGTTAGAGCGCCACCTTGACATGGTGGAGGTCAGCTGTTCGAGCCAGCTATATCCCAATGTTAAGTTTAGCTACTCATCTCGTTGCATACGCAATTGATGAACTCTTTCCTAAAAGCCAAAGGGGAGGAGGTTCAGTAAGCGATACATTGTTTTCTTATACTTTTACTAATCCCGATCCTCTTCCTTTAGATTTCATTCCTTACATTGAAGAAAAGCTGCGAGGAATTATTAAAAATCCTCCCTCCTATCGTCTTCAAGATATGATGGGGAGTAATGCCGCTTCTTTATTAGATAGTAAAGGGCAACCTTTACTTGCTGAGCAAGCCATGGAAGCGGGGTCCGACGTTATAACCCTCGTTAAAATCGGCGAAAGCTTTGATTTGGGGGTGGGTGGGGAAAAAGAAGTTTTTGCTCCCTTTTCATTTAAGCTTCTAGACCTTGCTCAAGAGGGAAATGTCTATACTATTTCTGGGATTGCTAAAGAGAGTGATGAGGCTGTAAAGAATTTTGTTAAAAAATGGAAATCCTATTCAAAATATAATATTGAATCGGAAGGAGCGCGCAATAAGTGGGTTTTATTCCAAGAAGACGCGCCGATCTTTTTGCCTAAATCAATGGCCTTAAGAGAAGAAATTTTTGACAGTTTACCCCTCGAGGACGAGGCTTTTCCCTTGAAAGGGGACTATTTAGACCCTGTTCAGGTCATTCAGACGATAAGACCTAAAAGACTTCCTTTAATTTTAAGGAATGTTGACGACGGGGGTGAAATAAGTTTACTCGTTATTCCCCTAGAGGAATTCGATCGATACTGTAGATCATCCTTGCAAAGGATTGAGAAAACAGTTAATATTTTGTCTTTTGAGACCCAGGTGACTTTATGCGGTCTTCGCCCGCCCAATGATGTGAGCGAACGGGTCAAAGAGCTTTGGATTCAGGCCGTTAAAATCCTTGAAGCAGGGTTAGCCGAGTGGGGCATATCCTATGTTAAAGGAAGCGACAAGACAGAAAATGGCCCTGAACTTAACATTGTTCTTTTAGATGAGCTAGGAAATCGTTTTAACGGTCCCTGGTTTAGTATCGACTGCATATCGTCCGATAAGCTTGGTCAAGCCTCTCCGGAGAGTTTCTCCTGTGTAGTGTTTGAAAGAAGTTTACTTTCTGATTTCGATCAGCTGACTCTCAAGATGATACAAAGAAAGCTGGTAAACAGGAGCTAAATTGAGAGTTAATAAAGAAATTCGAGCACCGCGGGTGCGTGTCATTGGCGCAAACGGGGAGCAAGTGGGTATCATCGCTCTTTACGAAGCAATAAGGCTTGCTGAAGAAGCAGAGCTTGATCTAGTGGAAATTGTTCCGAATTCGAATCCTCCCGTATGTAAGGTAATGAATTTCGGAAAATACCGATACGATCAGACAAAGCGCGAGAAAGAGAATAAGAAGACCCAGCATCAGATGAAGGTGAAAGAAGTCAAGATTAAGCCAAATATTGGCGTTCATGACTTGGAAACTAAACTTCGTCATGCACGAGAGTTTATTGAAGAAGGCGATAAGGTAAAACTTACATGTACCTTTAGAGGCCGTGAAATGATGCATCCAGAGTTTGGGCAAAAATTAGTGGATCAAATGCTTGAGAAACTAAGTGATATCGCTCAACCTGAAGCACCGGCTAAACTAATGGGTAAGCAGTTGAATGTGGTCCTTGCGCCGAGTACAAAGAAGAAGATTGTCAAACCTCAAGGAAACTAAGAGGATTTAGAACTGTGACTAAAATGAAAACGAAAAAAGCAGTTGCAAAGAAATTTAAGGTAACTGCTAACGGGAAGCTTATTTTTAACCGTCCCGGGAAACGCCATAAATTAACGCACAAAACATCTAAACGTAAGCGTCAGCTTGGAAAAGCCTCGGTCTTATCAGAGACAAAAGTCGCTACGTATAAGAAAATGATGTGTGTATAAGCTTTGATTATTAATCAAAGCGGTTATTAGAAACTTTAAATTTGGAGATTAGCTATGGTTAGAGTAACTAACGCAGTAGCATCCCATAGACGAAAAAAAAGACTTTTCAAACTAGCTAAAGGGTTTGTTGGGGATAGAAAAAATCACCTCCGCCTAACCAGTGACGCCGTTTTAAGAGCGCTGGCCTACAACTACCGCCACCGCAAAATTAAGAAACGCGAGTTTAAGAGTCTTTGGATTGTACGGATTTCGGCTGCGGCCAAGATTCATGGGTTGTCCTACAGTAAATTAATTAACGGCTTAAGCAAAGCAAAATGCGAACTTAACCGTAAAATGCTAGCCGACTTGGCATTAACCGATCCTAATGCGTTCGGCCTCGTCGTTGCAAAAGCTAAAGCCGCATTGGCTTAAAATTCTATTAAGACTCGGAGGAATATCCTTCTTCCGAGTCTTTTTTTTATTCTTTTATCCTGCTAAAATTCAAGTTCTATGAAACCTATCCAAGATCTCCTCAAAGCATTCCAAGATGACTTGAACCATGTAAAATCGACTCGCGAGCTTGAAGGGTTGCGCGTTAAATATTTAGGTAAAAAAGGGCCTGTTCAAGAGTTGATGAAACACTTGAAAGACCTTACGCCTGAAGAGCGCCCTCAATTCGGAAACGCTGTGAACGAATTGAAAAAGACCATCGAAGAGACACTAACGAACCTGACTGATCGACTCATACACGAAGAAGAGAAAATCACACTTGAAAAAGAGCGAATTGATATCACCGAGCCAGGACGCACACACTCACTCGGTGCAAAACATATTTTGACCGCGTTCATGGATGAAATCCTTGAAGTAATGATTAGCATGGGTTTTTCCGTTCAGTACGGTCCCGATATTGAAACTGACTATTACAATTTCGAAGCCTTAAATTTCGCCCCTGATCATCCCGCTCGCGATATGCAGGATACTTTTTACGTGGGGCCTGATTTGCTTTTAAAAACTCACACCTCAAACGTACAAATGAGGGTGATGGAAAAAGAAAAGCCTCCTATACGTATTGCCTCGCCCGGAAGAGCTTTCCGTAATGAAACAATCACAGCCCGCTCGCATGTTTTCTTCCATCAGGTGGAAGCCCTCTACATTGATAAGGGAGTCAGTTTTAAAGATCTTTTGTCAACGCTTGAGCTCTTTTTCTTTAAGCTATTTCACAAGAAATTAGAAGTCAGATTCCGTCCCAGTTACTTCCCCTTTGTAGAGCCGGGAATGGAGGCTGATGTTCGATGCATTATTTGCGAAGGTAAAGGCTGTAATATCTGTAAGTACACCGGATGGTTAGAAGTTCTAGGGGCAGGTATGGTTCATCCTAATGCATTAAAAGCGGGTGGAATCGATCCAGAAATCTACTCAGGTTATGCCTGGGGGATGGGATTAGAGAGGTTGGTCATGATTAAGCATGGCATCACCGACATCCGCCTCTTTACTGAAAATAATATGAAATTCTTGAGGCAGTTTGTCTCCGTTTAGCCGCAAAGTAAGCCCCTCTGAATCGGGTGAGCCCATTGTACGTTTTCTTCAAAAACATACAGGGGCTTCCGGTAAATCGCTCAGAAGATCGATCGATAAGGGGCTATGCAGATTAAATGGAAAAATTGAACGCTTCCATTCAACTCCAGTGGGCCCTGGTGATGTTGTGGAGATTGAATGGGTGATGGATGCAACAAAAGAAGTTGAAAGCGTTTACGAAGATAATGACTATCTCATTATTGATAAACCGGCAGGACTGCGATCTGAAGATGTAAAAATGGGCTTTCTTTGCCATCGTCTTGATAAAGAAACGAGCGGGTTATTGCTTATTGCAAAAAATAAATCCGCACTTTCTGAAGCTGAGAAAGCTTTCAAAGAAAGAACCATCGAAAAAGGCTATTATGCGATTGTTGAAGGGACACCAAAGGATAAATCAGGAATGATCGATTCACCTCTTAAGTCTTTAAAGGGACCTTCGGGTCAGGCTTTTTGGGGTGTGCACCCTGAAGGATTGGAATCGCAAACTTATTGGGAAAAAGTTAAGTCGGCTTCGGGAATTTCCCTCTTAAAATGTTATCCCAAAACAGGTAGAACTCATCAAATTCGCGTTCACTTGGCATCGATTGGCCATCCCATTGTGGGAGATGTTATTTATAATCGACTAAAAGGGGCCCATAAAGGAAAGAGACTTTATCTTCATGCCTATCGATTAAAATTTAATTCCATCGAAATCGAATCTTTCATTCCAAAGGAATTTGAGGAGTTATTTAAATGAAGATATTAATCGTTAAATCTTCTGCTATCGGTGATATATTTCAGGCTTTCTATGTTCTAGAGCCTATTAAGATGGCTTATCCAACTGCTCAAATTGATTGGGTTGTTGAAGCACCTTTTAAAGATATCGTCACTTCAAATCCTCTTATTCATGAAGCGATTGTTATTGAGACTAAAAAATGGCGAAAATTCAAAAATCTTTCTACGTTTCGCGAGACGATTAAAAAACTTCGTCAAACGAAGTATGATTTTGTCATTGATTTGCAGGGCAACATTAAGTCAGGTCTTGTAACTCTTTTTGCAAAAGGCGTTAAGGGCGGTTATGGCTGGGAAACATCTCCAGAGAAAGTAAATACATTCTTTACTTCAAAACATACGAATCCGATTCCGGGGCAAAATCAACGGGATGATTATTTAAATATTGTCGAAACCACACTTGGAAGAACGCTTTCAAGGCCAAAACCCGACGTTAAATTAAAGCCTTTTAAAAATGTGATGGTATGTCCCGGTTCGGCATGGCCGAATAAACAACTTACCGATAAAACCCTTTTAGAGTTTTTGCAATTGCTTTCCCCCAATGGATATACCTTTCACATGGTTTGGGGTTCAGATTTAGAAAGAGCGACCTGTGAAAAAATAAAAGATAATTTATCTAATGTTGAAATAGTCGAGAGACGCCCCATCCCTCAGTTAGGCAATCTAATGAAAACGATGGATTTAGTCATTGCAATGGATTCGATGGCTCTCCATTTAGCAGGTGAGCTAAAAATCCCCACGTTTTCATTATTCGGTCCCTCAAACGGCGAGCGCTATAAACCCCTTGGAGCATTTGCTTACGCTTTTCAAGGTCCTTGTCCCTATGGTAGGACTTTTGAAAGAAGATGCCCTCTAATGAGAACTTGCCCTACGGGAGCATGCCTTCATGATGTCAAGGCAAGCACTATTTATTCCTATTTTAAGGATTGTTTTGAAAAGGCGTGATCGCCTATTCTATTTACGCCGGGGAACTTCGGGATTCAAGATCGTCTGAACTAGGTCAGGACAGGAATGTAGCAGCCTTAAGGAAGGGTCTTACGCTCGGAACTCTCTCCGGCACTTTCTATAATATTTTCTCTAAGTGCTCTCTATTCTTTTTTAAGTCTATAGATGGAGCACAATCTTTTTTAACTTCTATAAATCTATTATATCCCGCTACGACAGTACAATGGGGCTGTAGTTTATAAAGTCCTATCGGAAAAATAGTGAACAAATTTCCATAGATTTCTATCAAAGTTAAATTTCTTAAATAGCTGATGCTATAGGGAAGGGTTTCTAATTGATTAAAGTTCAGATATAAAAGCCATAGACTTCTTATTAATCCAATACTAGAAGGTATTTTTCTGAGACGATTTTTTGAGAGATCAAGAGTATCAAGCATAAATAATTTATGTATTTTGCCCGAAATTTTTACCAATTCATTATTAGCAATTTTCAAGGATATCAAATTGGATAATTGGGTAAAACTACGAGGAAGTCGTCTTAGAAGATTATTTGATAGATTTAGAGTTGTAAGACTTGTCAATGCTCCAAAGTCGCTTGGTAAATAAGTAAGTTGGTTATATTCCAAATGGAATTGTTTTAAATTGGGTTTAGAATAGAAATCGAATCCATCTAAGGAGGATAATTTACAGAATGAAATATACAAGATTCTGAGATGAGTTAAATAGTTTATGCCTAATGGAAATGCTGAAAAGGCATTCGTGCTCACATAGAGCTCAGTGAGATTAATAAGACAAGAAAAAGAAGGGGGTAATTCCGTTAGTTTATTATTTTGGAGATAGATTTTTTTAATGGCTGAAAAGGCTTCAAATGAATCGGGGAGTTTTCCAAGATTTCTTTGCGATAGAATAATCTGATCCCCCGAAACTTTGATCATTCCCAGACAGTTTTTTTTGGTGTTCTTTCTATTGGAGGGTTTTCGGGCGGAACATATAGCGGGCGTCTTTGAGCTAAAACAATCAAGTGAGTCAGAGCATCATTTTCATAAAAATAGCGGCTAATTCCTTCCAAAATACTTAGCGTTTTTTCTGACTTATTCAAAAATTTACTGAAGGGTTTGAAGTTATGAAGAAATAGCCATAGACGATGATGGGAAGGAATGAGCGTTATCACATCAAATTCTGTTTGGATGAGAGATAGAAATCTTTCTGCGGCATCTGTTGACTGAACATCAAGAGGAGTAGAGATTATGAGCTTGCCGCTTGGAGTAATTAAACGAGAACATTCGGAGATGAGTAATCGCCGTTCGGTTTCAGGTAAATGAGCAATAAGATCGGTGGCGAGAACGACAGAATAGATTCCATCTTCTAATTTTGTGTAGGGGACATAGTCTTGTGAAGTTTTGGCTTTGCCTTTGTATCGATCGATAGCAATTTTTGAGATATCTACACTATCAACCTCATAGCCTTTTTGAATGAGGGCGTCAGAAAGATAACCGAAGCCAAAACCCAAATCACAAGCTTTTGAAGTTCCTGGCGGAATCAAACTAATCGTTCTATTTAGTCGTTCCTCTTCCATGACATGTTTATGGGGATCAAAAGTTTCAGGCTGTGAAAACCAGGCACGATCAAAACGTGCTTCTTGTTCGATTCGGTTTTTAACCTTGGCTGAAAGTTCTTTTGTTAGATTTTCTTCGTTAGTAATTTTAAATCGAGTCATGAAGATATTAATAGTTCGTTTATATTCGTGGTTGTTGGTTCTTGATGGAGAGGTCGATTGATATATAGATGGAACCAGATCTCAAGCACTAATAAACCAAACAATCTATGGAAGTTTTCTTGTATCATTTGGGAGTCCTTTAATGCTTGCTGGATCCATTTTTTTGAAATAATACCATTTTCAACTAATGCCCCATTCAAAAGAAATTGGAAAAGCATATGAATTTCCGGTTCATTTGCCCAAAGGTTTAAAAAATTGTGACGAGTTCTTTTTGGACGGTTAATAAACTGTTCAGGAAAAATAGAGCTAATTAAGGGTTTAAGATAAGAAGCGGTTTCAGCTTCAGCTAAAATTTCAGGCTCCGGAAGGCCTGCTGCATATTCAATTAAATGACGGTTTAAAAAAGGTGTTCGCCAACTTAATCCACATATTTTTGTTAGTCGTTCGAATTGAAGTATAAAACAGTCAGGTAATCTCGTTTTCACATCAAAATATAAAAGTGAGGAAACCGTAGATCGTATGCGTGAAATGTGATGGAATTTATGGAGGAAAGTATCAGGGTCGAAAAGAGGGGCGAGTTTAGGGGAGGCATCTCTCAATGAACCTTCATCAAAGAGCGCATTGTGCCTTAAAAACTCAAATTGCCAAGGATTCGTTCTCGATATTTTTAGTATGTTATAAGCAGCCGGCTTATAGATGGCATGAGCGATAGGAATTAAAACATGTTTAATTATGGGGGCCGGAATTAGATTAAGCCTGCTCATCAAAGCTAAGTTTTCATTTGTAGTGTAACGATTATGTCCCGCTAGAAATTCGTCGCTTCCCATACCTGAAAAAACGGCGTAAGCTTCATCTTTTGCGAGAGCGGCAAGTGAGTAGGTCGCAACAATATTAGGATCGGCTAAGGGCTCATCAAGCGCCCAAATAATCTCGACAAGATGATCGACAAAAGTTTTAGCTGTAATGGAAGCTGATTTTAGTGGAATTTTTAAAGTCGAGGCGACCGATTTTACGGCGTCAAAATCGCTTTCGTTTTGATCTTTAAAATAAACGGAAAAGCCCTTTGGCTTTGAAAGCTTGCTAACTTCATATGCCACCGTCGCAGAGCCTATCCCTCCCGATAAAAAACAACCTGTATCTTCTTCAGGAGGAATGAGGACTTTTGTCGATTCGTATAAGAGCTTTTCAATATTTTCAGTAACAATTCTTGGATCGGAATTTTCCCTTTTTTCATAATAGCTTGAATAGGACCAGTAAGGGCATATTTTTTTGCCTTTATGGGCATCCAAAACTAAATAATTGCCCGGAAGTAATTTGTTCACTTCTTTTATAGGGCTTAGATCTTGGGGGATATAACCAAAATATAAGTACATTGCGATGGCATCGCGTGAAAAGGTTTGAGGAACGATTCCGGTTGCAATGAGCGCTTTTAGTTCGCTCGCAAAAATAAAATGGTGTTGGTCATGATACCAATAAAGGGGCTGTTTGCCAATTCGATCTCTTGCAAGTATCAATCTTGATTTTGTTACGTCATGTACAAATAGGGCAAAACTTCCGTCGATTTTTTGTAGAAAATCTTCTCCAAATAATTCGTAGGCCTGCAGGCAAAGTCCAGATTGAGTTGAAGCGGGTGTTATTCCATTCTTTTTTAATTCTTTGGCAAGATTCTCGGCATTATCAAGTAAGCCATCCAGTCCTAAAACAAGGGTTTGTTTTTCATTATAAGAAAGAGTATTGCCTATGATTCCTAGTTGCGTATTTTTGACGGTAATAATGTCACGAACGTTTTCAAGTCCTTTCTCCATTGTATCAAGCATCGGATGGATATAATCATCTACTTGTAAAACATCCGGATAAACGACTCCCGCAATTCGTGAGAGAGGGATTCTTGAAGCACGAGTGGTCATAAAAAATGGTTTAAAGTATTATCTATTTTTATGGTTAGACTTGTTTCACTTTTTCTCATAATTTTAACGTCTTGCGGTCCTCGATATGTTGATTTTTTCCCTTACCATGATGATGGTACGGTGAAACCTAAGGTTGTATTGACACCAATAGAAGTTAAATGCGAAGCACCTGCTAATACGTCGGATGCGCTGAATAACTGCCTTCGTTACGAATTAATGAACTCCAACGAATTATACCTGTATAGTCCTACGGATGTAAGATACTTTTTAGATAAAACAGGTCCGCTGGATATTAACCGTAAGGAGTTTAAAATTGCAGGGAACTGCGATGCCGATTTCTTGGTTATCATTGAATTGTTTGATCACGGCCTAAAAAGGCTGGAAGATTGTCGAACGGTTCGAATTTCTCCTTGTATTCGCGCCCGAGTAAAAATCGTAGATATTCGTGGATCTTGTGCTAAAGTCATTATGTTTCAATACATTGATACTACGACGGATGCAAAACCGAGCGGTGGGTGTACAGAACTCTGTTCTTATCAGGCCTCGCATAAAAACTTGTGCAAAAAAATTGCTGAACGTCTTGAATGTGTAATTAGGAGCGTTAAGTAATTGTATAATCATCCGAAACCCATCTCCATATTTTATCCCATAGTTGGGTTTACTTTATTTTTAACAACCTATGCTTTGTTAATTCCTCTTTTAAAACCTTATTTCATTTGGGACAGCGACGTATCGTCAATATCGATATTTGCTCTCGTCTTGTTTACATTTGTTGCATGTACTTATAAAAAGCTGCCTTTTAAAAAACCGATTTCTTCTTTCTTAATAGGTTCCTTAAGTTATTTTGCCGTATACCCGCTCATCTTTTTATGGGCATTTGGAGTTGAATGGCTTTTAAAAGGGTACTTCGGAATCGATCCCATCGAACAAGATGCTGTACAAATACTTAGGTCAAAGAGGGATAATTTAGCCATCATCATTTTTGTTTGTTTAATTGTTCCTACGATCGAAGAAATCTTGTTTAGAGGGTACCTTCAACAAGGTCTAAAATCCGTTTTACCTGTTTCGGTTTCAGTGGTAGCTACCGCTTTGGTATTTTCGCTTTTTCATTATAGCGTGAATATGGGCTGGGCTAATTTCACCGTTCTTAGCTCCCTTTTTTGGCTGGCCTGCTGTTTAGGATTTTTAGTAGAAAAAACAGGTAGCTTGTGGGCATCAATTGGCCTTCACGCCACTTTTAATACTGTATCAAGTTTGTTTATCATTTATGGAAAGCAATGAAACGTATTTTATTATTGATCGCTTGTGTTTTTTCATTAGAAGGCTTAGCGCGCGTACCTGTACAGCAAGTCGTAAGTTATAATGATCAGTTTGCTTTAAGTCTTTATAAAGCGGTTATGAAACCTCAGCAAAGTTTTGTTGTTGCGCCCTATTCGCTTTCCTCTGCTTTTGCGATTGTTTATCTTGGTTCAGCAGGGGAAACTCAGCGTGAAATTGCGACTTTCTTTAGATTTCCATTAGCTCCAAATTATCTTGCACAATCCTTTCAAAGCATAAATGAAGGTTTGAGCAGCGATAAGAATTTAAAACTTGCGTCTTCTTTATGGATTGAAAGAACCATCAATGTGAACGATACTTTTAGAACGAATGTGGATCAAAATTTTCCTAATCAATTTTTTGAAGTGGATTTTTTGCTCAGAACCGACAGTGCGAGAAATGATATCAATAGTTGGGGAGCAAAAGTTACCGATAAAAAAATTCCTTCCATATTAAATGTTAGTGATGTTTCCAATAGCACGAAAATGCTTGTCGTCGCTACATGTTCCTTAAGTAGTCCTTGGCAAAAACCGTTTAATGTTCGTGAAACAAAAGCAGAGCCATTTTTCTACACGAAGCAAAATCAACGAACCGTCACGATGATGAGGGCGCTTAATGAATTTCCTTATTACGAAGATGAGCAAGTTAAAATAGTAGAACTTCCCTATTCTCAAGATCAAAGTCAAGGCGCAAGGTTATCGCTTTTTGTTGTGGTTCCAAAAGAAGTTGACGGTTTGAAAAGGCTGGAAGATGACCTAGGCCCTGAAACATTTAGTTTATGGATTAGCGATATTCAAACACGTCTCGTTGATGTGAAAATTCCGAGATTCAGAAATACTCAAATTTATTCGTTTAAAGAAATATTTGATAAAATGGGTTTTAAAGGCCCCTTCCAGTCGGGAGCTGATTTTTCGGAATTAACTTCTAGTAGTGGCGCATATGTTTCAAAGGTGGTTCAAAAAGTTTCTTTCTCAATTGATGAGAGAGGAACCGATACTAGTGTTCCCAATACCGCCCAAAAGCAGCTAGCCCAAAACCCTGAAGGGATTAAATCTGTCGTAGCCGACCGGCCCTTCTTATACTTTGTTTTTGACAATACGATTAATCAAATTGTTCTTATTGGTCGCTGTCTACAACCATAAGAAAAGAGTAGTTCTCGTGCCCGTGTGCGTGCCCGTGCCCGATTCTCACTAAACATTGGTCTCCACCTGCAAACGTTTCGTAAATCGGAAAAACAAAAGGAATATTAGCGGTACTTCCGAAGTTTAGCGGGAATCGGGCACGGGCACGCACGCGGGCACGGGCACGGGCACGGGGAAGCACGAAAACTCTATCCCACTAAAGGAAAAACCTTTAAAATAGTATATATATGAGTCGTCGTGCGCCTGCAACAAGTGTTTTCGAAGCATGTGGATTATCGGATGTGGGCCTATCAAGACCTAACAATGAAGACGTTTGGGGCGAAATAGAAGAACTAAACTTCTTTGTTCTTGCGGATGGCATGGGTGGTCATAGAGCCGGTGAAGTGGCTTCGCGCGAAGCGGTTAGCTTCCTTCTTGAAGGTGTTAAAACTAGTTTTTTAAATAAAACGCTTAATCTCGTCGAATCTGAAAAGGAACTTGCTTCCATCATTCGTCAAGTTAATAAAGAAGTTTTTAAATTATCCAAAAAAGAACCCGAATACAAGGGAATGGGCACCACTCTTTCCTGTCTGATGTTAAGAGATACAGGGGCGTTGGTTGCAAATGTTGGCGACAGTCGTGTGTATCGTTTTCGTAACCAGAAGCTGCAGTTGCTTACACGAGATGATTCGCTGTTGCGCGAATTGATTGATTTAGGTCAGATAACTGAACAAAGCAACGATTTTGCTTATAAAAATATTATTACAAAAGCCGTGGGTACTGAGGCTAAACTTGAGCCTTCCATGACTAAACTTGATCTCAAAACAAATGATTTATTTCTCCTGACGACCGATGGATTAACCGATTTGATTCAGTTCACTGAACTCGAATTATTGATGGTTCATGCGAGCTCCGTTGAATCGCTCTGCCTAAAGCTAATTGAAATAGCGAAAGGGCGTGGGGGATATGATAATATGACGGCGCTGGTCGTAAGGTATAAAGGAAATGATATATCTCGATAATAACGCCTCTACACCCATCGATCCTTTTGTTGTAGAAGCAATCAAAAATGAACTTTCAAATCTAGTTAACAATCCTTCAAGCCCTCACCAATTTGGTCAATCCGCAAAAGCTCGCCTCGATAAGGCAAGAAGAATCATTGCAGATTATTTTAAAGTGAAGCCGACAGAAGTAATATTCACATCTTCAGGTACTGAAGCGATGAACCTGCTTATTCAAGGACTCATCGCAAATAGAAAAGGGCATGTTGTAAGTTCTGAAATGGAACATTCGTGCGTTTACAATCTATTGAAAGAGCGCTCCGATTTAGAGACTACTTTTGTTAAGCCTGATTATACAGGCACGATTAGTATTGAGAGTGTTTTAGAGGCTGTAAGGCCCGATACGCTTTTGGTTGCTTTAATGGCTGTAAATAATGAAACGGGAACGAAGACGGATATTGCAGCGATCGCGTCAAAATTAAAAATTCCTTTCGTTGTTGATGGCGTTCAGTGGTTAGGAAAAGAACCGATTGCATTACCTCCGAATATCACTGGAATTGGATTTTCAGGCCATAAGATCCATGCACCGGGGGGAATTGGTTTTATAATTGTTAAAGGAAAGATTGCCTCTCAAATTAGAGGGGGATTTCAAGAATTTGGCAAGAGGGCGGGCACTGAAAATATGATCGGTATTTCAGGCTTAGCAAAAGCGATTCAGAGAATTGAATATCCGAATCAAAATATGAGAGATCATTTTGAAACGATTGTATTGAAGGCGCTACCGGATGCCAGAGTCAATGGTGCAAATCGAGTAGGGACGACGTCTAATATTTGTTTTCCTGGCATCGATGGTGAAAGCTTGTTAATTAAGCTTGATCAAATGGGAGTTGCCGCCAGCCTTGGATCGGCTTGTAGTTCAGGAGCGATCGAGCCTTCTCGTGTTCTTGTCAGTATGGGTCTATCCTACAATGATGCAAAAAGCTCCCTTCGATTTTCGTTTAGTCGCATGAATACACTTGATGATGCCGTTCAGGCTGCCGATATTGTAATAAGAGCGGTTCAGTCGTTTAAGAAATAGGCTGAGTTTTCACTTGGACCGATTTCACGTCTAAAAGAGTGACTTCCTTCACAATCAATTCATAAGGCGGAACAAAAACAATTTCGCCTTCTTCAGGATTGTGCTCGAGCTTTAGAACAATGAAATCAGATAGGGTTGTACATCCTTCTTCTTCAATGTAGGTTCCAAACTCTTTGTTGAATTTTTCAAGAGTCATGTCTCCATCAACAGTAACATCTACAAACTTCTTCGATTTTGAATGAATGGGCGCTTTTCCAAAGATGTCTTCTAATAAATCATCTAAGTTTATAAATCCTTGAGTGCCCCCTTTAGAATCGAGAACGCAGGCCACTGTTTCGCTACTTTTTCTAAACTGTTTCAATATTTCAATTAAGGGGGTGTTTTCTGCGATAAACCAAGGATTTCTAGAATAATCACGCACTTTCCTTGATTCATTTGAACGGATCAAATTTCTTATGGAGACTATACCAATAATATTCTGCGGTTCACGATTATATATGGGAATAAAAGGAAAAGGCTTCTTCAGGGTTTTTCTTAAATGTTGAACGGTCGTGTTAGCCGGTATAGTAAAGACTTCTTTTAAGGGTGTCATGATGCGGCTTGCCGTCTTGCCTCTTAAACGAAATATAGAAGCAACAAGGGAATCGAAATCACTATTTTTTTCTCTGGGTCGATCCTCATCTTGCTCTTCAAGGATTCTTTGAAGCTCATCAAGCGTTAAAAACAGTTCGTGATGCGTCTCTTTTCCTCCCATTAAACGATTAAAAAATCGACTTATTACTCCTAAAAATAAAACGAAAGGAGCGAGCACAATGGAAGATATGTAAAGAATGGGGGAGAGTAGTAAGGCAACATGCTCCGAAAATCTTCTTGCTGCGAACTGAGGGGCTAGTTCCCCAAATATAATAACAAAAGGGACGGACATCAGGGGTGCCCAATCAGGATCAAGTCCTACTGAGCTTACAATTTCACGTGCAAACTCAGAGCCAAACATCATCGCCACATTCACGCCTATTAAGGTAGTGCCAAATAATTGCGAAGGATGGGTAATTAAATAGTGAAGCCATGAAGCTTTTTTTGAGCCTTCTTGTAAGTAAAACTGAATACGAATCTTGTTGAAAGAGACCATCGCCATTTCGCCCATTGAATAAATGGCTAAAATGACAGTTGCTACGATAAATAGAAAAAGCCAAAATAGAAATTCCATTTTATTTCAGCCTCCTCACGTAAATGCGGTCGATTCGTGTGGGAGTGCTAGCGAGCACTTGAAATAAAAAACCTTCTGTTTCGTACTTGTAGCCGGCTTTAGGAATATCGCCGATTTTTTCTGTAAGCCATCCGCCTAATGTTACAAGTCCGTTTTCGCTTTCAAACTTTGTATTAAAGATATCATTGAACTCATTTAACTCTAGTTTCCCGGAAGTGATAATGTCATTTTCACCAGCTCGAGTATAAAACTGTTCCTGGTCACGGGCATCAACAATTTGACCAACAACCACTTCTAGAAGATCTTCTCGAGTGATTAATCCGGTAATAGATCCATATTCATCTACGCATAAGGCGAGTTCATTTTCTTTCATTTTCTTAAGAAGCGTTCTCGCATGTGTTGTTTCAGGGACAAAGAAGGGTTTTTTAAGGAACTTAACAACGTCTTCGGGCTTTTTAATTTCATCTTGATGGGTAAAATAGGTATAGGCATCGATAATCCCCAGGAGATTGTCAATCGATTGTTTTATAACAGGTAACCGGGTGCAGTTTTCTTCTACAAATAAATAAGAAAGTTTAGACAAAGGTTGGCTGTTATCATAGCTAAGAATGTCTTCCCTTGGCCACATGAGCTCTTTCACTTCCACATCTTGTAAATCCAAATAACCTGAAATCAGCTGGCTTTCGTCTGCTGAAAGCACTCCTTGCTGTTCACTGGTTTTCACAACCTGGTCAATTTCTTCTCGGCTTAGCTGCTCATCTTTTCTTAAAAAGAAAAATAGGGCTCTAGAAACGGGAGTGGTGATTTTTACAATGAATCGTCGGATAGGCCCGATTAAGTTTTGGGTGATGTCTATAGAGGGAGCAACCTTTAAAGAGACTTGAACGTTATTTTGCAGGCCGTAGTATTTTGGAATGATTTCTCCGAGAACAAGTGTAAGAGCTAAAGGGATTCCCACCTTTGCCAGTAGGCTTGCTGATTCTCCTAACGAGGTTGAAACAACGTTCTGAAGTAAAATATTGAACAGGGTGTTCAACATAAAGACCGTGACTAATAGATCGCGAGGTTTAGCTAAAAGTCGGGCAATCGTTTGTTTGCGAGAGTCAGGGTCAGTCTTAAATGATTTAACTTTCGTAGTAGGTAAAGAAAACAAAGCGGTTTCGGACGCGGAAATATAGGCGCCTAAATAAGTTAAAATGAGGATAGCTACGATATAAAGACTAATCATGAAAAGTTATTTTCTTGGTTCCTTCGGGGATGACGCCTAGCACTCTCATTAAGGTAAGCTCGATAAAAGCAGGATCCGATTCGCTCATAATCATCTCTTTTAACTTAATCTGTTGAGCTTGTTTTTGGCTAATTGCTTCTTTAAGCTTTTGCTTTTGCGCTTCAAACTGTTCTGATTGAACATCGACTTGATTGACACTAAATTCAAAAACGATCACGGCTAAAAAGATGTAGGCAATCAGACTTAAATTTTGAAAGTTCATATATTTAGCTTGAAACCCTTGTCAAAAAAAATCAATCCTAGTTACAAAAAATGCATATATTTTTTTGAGGATCAATGAAGAAATTTTTGCCTATCCTTGCTTTTTCGTTTGCGTTAACCGTAACAGAGTTAAGCGCTCACTGCCAAATGCCTTGCGGAATCTACCATGATGCGATGGTTTTTGATCAAATAGACCAGTATGTTGAAACTATGGTTAAAGGTTTCACCTACTTAAATGATAATAAGTTCGCCACTCCTCAAGAAAGATGTGAGTTTGTCCGTTGGATTGGAAGTAAAGAAAACGCATCCGATGAAGTAGCCAATATTATTTGTTTCTATTTTATCCAGCAAAAACTGAAGCCGGATGATCCGATGTCGCTCGACCCTTTAAAATCGGCTCACCGTCTCTTGTTCAATCTAGTCATGATTAAACAAACGGTGGATATGAAGTGGGTGTCGGCGTTTGACAGTGAGTGGGAGAAATTTAAGCTCTTTTTCCATGTTCAAGGATATCAATGTGCGGTCGAGAAGAGAAGTTTAAGAGAATGGGAAGCGAAAAGGGATAAAGCAATTCAGGACGGCACTTTTAAGAAGAGTGAAGAAATCGACGAAGATGATCACGATGCTATGCATATGAATGGTGTTGAGCACACGCATTAAATAAACCCGTGCCAAAACTATCCCGTGCCCGTGCCCGCGTGCGTGCCCGTGCCCGGTTCCCGCAAAACTTTCGGTCTCCACCTGCAAACGTTTCGTAAATCGGAAAAAAATAAAGAATAAAAGCG
>JAGVJG010000161.1 GCA_020051235.1 Parachlamydiales bacterium
ATCGGCTTTCTGACTCTGAGAAACGTGAAATCCTATCAAGATTAGAGAAGGAAATTAAAAGCTTAGAGCGTCAATTATTAAAATCTCCTGATGCATCTGAATATACAGAACTCTTCCAAAAATTTAAAAGTGACGTAGAAAATCTATCCAAAAGTATTAACAAAACTGAAATTCTGAAACCTCCCTCCTTAAAGAGATTGGATGCCCCACATGCCGATCCGTATGAAGTCAAAAGCGAAATGAAATCCTTCGATAATCTTTCAGAGAAAAAGGTGACTTCAAAAGCTACTTTGCCTCCCTCCCAGATAGAACTGGTTGATAAACTTGCGGATGGATTTGATTTAGATATTAATACATTTAAGCAACTCGCAAATGAAATGGAAAAAATGCGAGCACAAAAAAATTATCAGGGTGTAATTGATCTTTTCAATTTAGCCGTTCAACGTTTTCCCCGAGAAAGCTTTTGGCATAATTTATCCGTTGAACAAAAAGATGAATGGAATAAAGCACTCGTTTCTTCCATGCAACCTTATTGGGAATCAAAAATTCGATTACGACAATTTCCTTTATCTCAAACCGAAAAGCACGCTGTCACAGTTGTTCGGTATATTTCGGGAATTCTTGCAAAAGATGTACACAAGCCACCTACTAAGGCTCGAGGAATGTCAGATAGGGATGTAGATGTATACTCTACGGGAATAGAAGACCTAGATACGGACGCCTATTTAAATAAACTCTATCCAAACGCATTCAAGTCACTTCTAGGGCCTTTTACAGACATTGATTATGATAAAATGGGACCTGAATATAGAAAAATTGCTGCCATGACGCGTTCATTGGTCCACTATCGAAATGCATTTAATCCTTTTGAAAAAGTAAGTTCAGATTTTGATACAAGCGGGATTATCCTCAATTGGGAAGAAAGATATAAAGAAATAAAACGAAAATATCTGGAAGTCTACACACAACTATTTGAAAAGATGGATAAGGCTAATAAGCTGGAAATTTCCATTGTCGATCGACCACCGTATCAAGAAGCCATTCTTGATGCAGAAACGGGAGCCCAGTTAGTTGCAATTAGGCCCCATCAGGATCCAAATAAAGTTGAGTATTATTTTGGACATGTTCATGAGGACAATGTAAAACCCGATTATTTTTATAATCAAAAAGATGTAAAGATTGCTCATAGATTTGATAAGACCTCAGCTGAAGATTTAAATAGTACATTGATTTGGAGTAATGACCCCGATCCTGTGGGACTTGCGATGAGAAAGGCCATTGGTGAGGGACCCGAAGAAGTGCTTGATTTGCTATTAGCACACCCCGAATATCTTGATAAAAAAGAGACCTTATTTTGGTATCTGATTCAAACTTTGACCAAACAAGTGGTTGATAAACCACCTCTTTCGCCGGAATATGTGCAAAATATCCAACCCATTTTAAATTTGGTTCTTGAGCAATCTCTAAAAACACGAAACTTTGCCCGAGCCGCCAATCTTCTTCTTATCGTTCAAGGGCTGCAAAAACAAAGCTCCATTCCATTAATCCCAAATCAAAATGAGTATTGGTCACAGATTGTTGAATCGTTATACAACCCCAATGTTGCACTGGATAAAAAGCTTCAAATAGCAAATGCATACGTAGCTCAATTCGGTTTGCAATCCAGGCCTTTTTATAATTTTCCGAGAGATCTTAATGCCACTCAGGTAGGTGCGCTTCTTCGGTCGGTTCAATTATTGCAGCTTGCACAAGATCAGTCGAATGCGCCTGCTGTAACGGTTGCAAACCTTGAATGGGCAAGGCAATATTTGAAACCTTATCTTGATAAAAATCCCTCTCTCAAAAGCCAAGCCATTGATAAATGGGTTTCAAGTGCCACTAATATAAAAATGCCGGGTGGATATTGGCTAGGAGACAATACTCAACTGACAAAAGGGGATTTTGCCGTTGATTTTGAAAACTTTCAAATTACAAAAATTGAAGGCAAAGATATCGAAGGCTTGCCTATAACTTTACCCTCCATTGTTATAAATAATGCCTCATTTCAAGCTCTATTGGGAGGAAGAAATTTGACCGTAATGGCTTATCCATCTACAGGAGAAGTGGTATATAAATTCATTGATCAGGGTTCTAATTATGAAATCATTGTCTCGAATGATGAAGTAAAGATAGTTCGGGATAAGGGACTTTATGTTGGAACCGATAATAGATTAGGACACCTCTTTCGTAGCATTGATAATCCAACAACGGGTTTTTCAATTAATGGAAAAGAACGCTTTCAATTGGTATTTGATAACAAAGGATCACTTGTCGAAGTATATAGCCAACGAAAAATTCTTCAAAATGATCCAAAGCTAAACGCCCTTTTTAGCTTTTTACCCACTGAAAAAGTTCTCTTTTTATCAGATTCAGAAAATTCACCGATAAACGAAATTAGAGTTCAAAATCAATCCATAAAGATCGTTCGTGATAATGGCAAGTGGCTCTTTTCAGGCGGCCCCTATGATAAGATGGAGTGGGCGATCAATCATAAATGGCCGCCCAAGATTAATCAGTTATTAATCGATTTAAATCTTCCTATAGAACAAATCGGAATTCCTATCTATGACGCCATTACGGATTCTTACCATCTGATCGTATGGCCCAATCAAGATTCACCCGTTAAAATGACCTTTAGGAATGATGGAAGAATCGAATCATCTGCGTCCGGCTATCTTTTTCTGGCAAAAGAGTTTGCTAAACGTCATCAATATGAAAAAGCGGCACTTTGGCTTGAAAAAGCTTCAACCAGCCGAATTGAGAATGCCGCTGATTTAGACAAAATTAAAGTCATTTTAAAACAGATTAGTGAAATTCCTACCACGTCTGCAAGAAGTGCGGGCATTAAGATTAAAGCCATACTTACCGGACAAAAAATCTTTAGGGAAAAAGTTAAAGACGTCACTTTCAATCCCGAGAAGCCAGATCCCTTTATTAGCGATAGAGGAGAGCTTGCGAAGCTTTATAAGGAATATCAGGCGTATATTAACAAATCCGCATTTGGGTCTAAATCCGTTCAGACAGTTGAAGAGTCCATCAACAAATTTGGATTAAATGGGGAAGAGATTGAAGCGTTCATAGATCTGGTTGAACCCGGCAAGATGCCTATCGTTCCCGTAGAGCCCTTCCCTTCAAAGTCTGGTGAATTTTTATTTTTGAACTTATTGGCAAAAATGAAATTCACAAAAGATGAAGCTTTTCTTCGAAGCCTTAAGGGACCAGATGATTACCTAGTCACTCACTTTTTTCAGCTATGGAATATGATCATTGAGAATCCTGATCAATTTGACAAGGGGCTTCTAGAAGGCTATGCAGCTACTCCTGAAATTGATCAAGCCAGAAAATTATTGCTTGCAGCGTCAAAAAGTAAATCTGCATTACCTTTTGATTTAAAGGATTTGGCCAAGTTTAAAAATGAAATACCCGAATCAAAAATCGGGATGATGTGGAAATTTAGAAATGAAACTAAATTACAGAGTTTTCTGTCGAAAATGCTTTTATACTCAAAAGTACTTTCACTCGATAGTAGTGCATCCCAGGTTTCGACTACAGCAAAACCGAAGATTGATCCCTCTAAATTTGGCCCTAACGTCACTCAATTTCTTGCGATTCCGGGAAATAAGGAAAGGGTAGAAAATGCTTTGGAAGAGCGGATTAATCCCACAAACGCAGATGTTATCTCGATAGTAAAAGAATTATCGAACCTTGATCTCATTAAAGAAAGAAGACAGGCAGAACTCTTTAATGAAATTGAACGTTTAGAGAGATTTTCAAGTGAGCCTGCACCTGCTTGGCCTGCTCGAGATATCTATACGATGGAAAGAGAAGTGCCTCCCTATCTTAAAACAGGCTGGAAAAATAATCCTAAGCCGTTAATGACTAGGGATAAAATTAAGACAGCCGCAGAAAAAGTAAAAACTGACTATGGGTTTGAATCAGGAAAGGCCGTTGATAAGCTTAACAACCGAGCTAAGCTGCATGAACAAATTGTAGATCCTAACGAACTGAGTAAAATTGAAAGCTCGATAAATGATCATCGGGACAAATTGAGAATAGAGGGGGATAGAGTAAAAAGTAGGATTTTATCTGAGATAAAAGGAGTGGATCGATCGAAACTATCTATAAAACTTCAAAATGCTCTTAAAAATTATGACGAGAGCGATAAAGAAGTTTTACTCGAATTGATTTTGGATGCTTATCAAGTAAATGGTCTTAATGACGAGCTCAATCAAAGTGTGCTTCACTATCTTCAAATTAAAACCGAAGAGAACATGTTTGGTTTGCCTGCTCAAAAATGGCTAAACCAACTCAAATTCATGAAAGAAAATGGCATTGACGAAACGGAATGGAATATTGCCTCTTTAGAATTGAACAGTATTATCACACAAGCAAGCAATCGTACCCGTTATTTAAATGAAGAAGCCCGGCTTGCGAGGAAGTATTTAGTGGCTGAGTATCGAAACGGTATCATTCTTTCGGAAGCGCAGACCTCCCTTATCAAGCAAATAGATAACAATCCCAATGACTGGTTTGTATTAACGATGGGTGAAGGTAAAACGTCAGTTATCTTGCCGATTGTCCTCCTATTAATTGCCGATAAAGGAGAGATGGCGGTGGGTATCGTAAAAAAATCGATGTTAAACCAGAACTTAGATTCTTTAGATTCGGCAACAAGGACTTTAATTGAAAGGGCCGGCGTTGAATTCGATTTTACACTGAATAATTCCCTGAAACCACTTGCCCTTGCTGAAATATATTTAAAGCTTCTTCGCGTTAAGAGTGAAAAGGGCTATGTAGTTTCCACTATCGAAGCAAAAGCTGCGCTCGAACATAGAATCTATTCTGTATTGAAAAAGATAGAAAAAAATGAAGATAAAATTGATGAACTTGAGTTTGAACTTCACTGGCTAAGAAAGATCCGCACTTTAATTAAAAGCGGGCAATCCATGGGAGATGAAGTCGATGATATCATTAATGTCGTAAATGAAAATAACCTCGGCATGGGTAAAAAAGAACTCGATAAGAACTTATGCCGAAATATGAAAGAAATTACAGAGTTCATTTTCAGTAATCCTAAATTTACCCCTCTTAAAAATGCGATATTAAATAACTCTCAAGCCGAATTTACTCTTACGCCCGAATTGCTCTTAAAGCTCGTAACGGAGTTGAAGGGAGATCCGGGTTATATATTAGGGGAAGAAACACTGCCTCCCGGACTCTCTAATGACGAGGTCATAAGACAAACGGCATTAAAGAAATTAATCAATCGATTGCCTATGGCTCTTTCCCAAAAGCGAGGGTTTAATGTAGGGGTGAAAGACAATGGCTACATGATTGGACCTCTTGCAAGAACCGAGCAGCTTGAAAACACGTTCTTTAGTAAGGAAGAGGATGTAGTCATAAATCACTACCTTACCTATGCAGTAGGACTGCCATTAAATCCAAACACTCAAAAACCCTCTCCAATCATTCAACAGGCTTGGTCTTCGTATTATGAAAATAGTACGGATGGTGAGGCAGAGAATATCGCTCAAGCAGCAAGAGATAATAAACAGTCCCCGATTGATTATCTGAATAGTAGACCCGAGCTTTATAAAACTCGTTTAGAGATTCTTCAAAGATACATCGTTGAAAGAGATCCGAGCGCACCCGGATCCGTAAGTCGATCGGCCGAGCAATATGTCCTAAACGTTCAAGAACTGGTTATTGATGAAAAATTTGGAGGGATGACAGGTACGATTGATGCCTATGCTTTGCCTCATTCTTCATTAAAGCAAACAGACAAGGCGGTTGACGTTGAAGTATTGATCAGGTCGGAAATGATTGGGGGCACAACGGTCGAACATGTGCCGGAAAAAGATTATGTCAAACGAATGGGCGAGATGGTGAAACTGAAAGAAACACGCGCCATCGTTAATGAAAGTTATGCGGTTGAAGGGAAAAATATTGAACAACTAGCCGAAATTTGGCGAAAAGAAGCTCCCGATCGTCCTTTCGTATTTATCCATCCCGCCTCGAAGAAATTGAATATTTGGCGTCCCGGAGAAGCAAAACCCACGGAAATTGCGAAAGAGGCCTTACAAGAGCAATATTTAAGGGATAAAAACTTTAGAGAAAAAATTGTCGCTATTATGACACCTGAACAGGCAAGGGGTACCGATATTCCTCTTCCTGCGGGAGACTTCATTAATGGATTTACCGAATCAACTGAATGGAATAGCGCCGGCCAAGCGAAAGCTCGGGCTAGAAAACTGGGAGAACAACACCGAGTGAAGTTCGTAACTTCAAGTGAAGCGCATCAGGCAGATTACGTTAAAATGAACCAAGCGATTTATACCAAATCCAGTGAGAAGCAAAAGAACAACAACCTTAAAGCCTCGCTTCTTAAAATCACTTCCTCATCGACAGTGGCTGCCAGAAGAATAATGGGATCAGAAGATCCTATCAAAAATGATCCAAGCTATTGGGCTGAAAGTAATGCCGACCAACGAAAAATACACCGTCAATTGGATAGGGAGATGCTCCCTATTCTTGAAAAGTGGATTATTATTGATAATACCACAAATTTAGCCATGCAACAGACACGGATGATTTCAGTTGTTGCAAAAATCAAATTAACAATTCGTTCCGAAAAGCAAAAGTTAGATACTTTATTAGAGAAAATTGAAGAATTAAAGGTTCGTTTCCCAGAGCAAAAAACTCGTATTGCACAGCTTCAAGGGATTGCTAAGGAAATGAAAGATAATATCGATAAACAAGAGAAGGAATTTATCGTTGAAGGGATGCTAAATCCTAAACATGCTCCGTTCCTTCCCGAAGAAGTTAATACAAGCGGCAGTGAAGGGAATTCTCTTGAACAAGTGAATGAAGAGCAGATATCTCAGGCCAATAATCAAATTCAATCCACGAATGTGGCTAATGAAAAAGAAGAGATCGTTGTTGAAAGAGAGCCTGTAGATAGTAAAGGAATTCCGGATAAGCATTATAGATATGATCGTAAGCTTCCAGCAGCTAGGGGCGTTCCTCACAATTATGGAATTGATAGAAGTCAATTTTCAGAGAAATTTGGTTATACTTTTGATGTCACCCAATCTTTCTTCGAATTGATGGAAGTAATGCCTAAAATGTTGGGCGAGCCGATAGGCCGTTTCTATATTCTCGATGGCAAATTTTATGTTGTGACCGTGGAAAATTATCATCGAGACATCATGGATGATTTTTGGTACGATCCGCAGGATAAATTTTACAAATCACAGGTCAAACAAGCGGTATTTTGTCCTGTTCCCTCTTCGAAAGCAAAGATAGGTTATAAATTAAATAACGCGAATTATGATGTTCAACTTGATGCAGACGAATTGAAAAAAATCGTTCAAGCTAAGTGGATGATGGGATATACCGAATATTCCGATCAAGAAAGTACGATGCTTGAAAATTGGTTACGAAGATTAAGTGTAGATCAATTAAGGGCGCATAAAGCGTTTTTGGAAGAAAAGGGCACTCAGAAACAATACGTAATATTTTCTCGTATCTTACGTGAGCATAATCGTCAGATTTAGAAAGGCCATATATATTCCATTGCTTTCTTTCTAATGGCATGTTGAATCGCGGGTAATGCGTATTTATTAAAAAAGTAGATGACCATAGAGGGAGTGCTCAAAAAATTAACTGTAGAAATCCCCAGTGTCGCAAGGGGAATCGCTTTCTCAACCACTGTACAAGTTCCGAGCGCAAGCGTTTTAATGGTGGAATCTTGAGACAGCTCTTTAGGTGCGAAATCCATCCAAGCTTTATCCATTAGCCTCTGAATGCGAATTTTTTCCTCACAGGAAACCGTATTTCTCAGAGCCAATGAATAGTTAATGAGTCTTACACATTTAACTATATTTGGATTGTTGACGCTTATTTCTACCCAATCTGTTTCTTCTTCAATCTGAGTAGAAGTATTTTTGGATAATTCTTTTTCTACTCTTAAAAAAAACAGAGAAAAAGATTCTATCGAGTTTGTTTGAATGCAAGCATCTAGAAAAGGTTTTAACTGCGGGTCTTTTTGTACGAAAAGAACTAAACTTTTCATGCAGTTTTCAATTGAGGGAATTAAATTAAACAAAACCATCTCGTCTTTAACGTTGTTAATTCTTGCAACTAACGAAACATCATCTCCATCACGATTGATGAGGAGAGGCGGTAATGAGGGAG
>JAGVJG010000075.1 GCA_020051235.1 Parachlamydiales bacterium
CATTGAAAGTGGAATCACAAGAGCTGTAATTAAAGCGGCTCTAAAGTATCCTAGAAAAGCAAAAAGGATGGCAATCACAAGGATCGCTCCTTCCCCCAAATTTTTAGCAACAGTTTGAATGGTCGCATTGACAAGTTTAGTGCGGTTTATCACGGTTTTAGCTTCAATATCAGACGGCAATGTTTTATTAATTTCTTGAAGTTTTTTATCGACGGCTTGAGAAACTGTGCGGCTATTAGAGCCGATTAGCATTAAGGCGGTTCCAACCACCGCTTCATGACCATTACGTGATGCACTGCCTGTACGCATTTCCTTACCAATCCCGACATCTGCAATATCACGAACGCGAATGGGAATTCCTTCCCGAGTGGCTACCACGATTGTGTCAATTTGCCGAGGAGTATCTAATCTTTCATCGGATTTAACAAGTAAGGCTTCGCCTCGTTTTTCAATATAACCTGGTCCGATACTAATATTATTTTTACGTACTGCTTGAATGATTTCATCAAAACTCAGGCCCAACGCAAGCATACGCTCAACATTTGGCTCAATATTATATTGACGCACATAACCACCAATAGAATCTACTCCTGCAAGTCCCTTAACACCTTTGAGCTGTGGCCTTACAATCCAGTCTTGTACGGTACGAAGGTAAGAGGCTTTTTCTACATCTGTTTTAAGAGATTGACCTTCTGGTGTTAGGTAAGAGCCATCTGATTGCCAGCCAGGCAATCCCTCTTCAATTTTAGCACCTTTCCCGTTTGGATATTTAATCCACTGTCCACATGTAAATTTCGCCAAGTCCTGTAGAAATGGGACCCATGCGTAGTTCTGCACCTTCCGGCAAAGTTTCTTTTACTTCACCAAGACGTTCGTTGATTTGTTGACGAGCGAAGTAAATATTGACGTCATCATCAAAAATAGCAGTGACTTGTGAAAAACCATTTCTTGAAAGCGAACGAGTCATTTGCAGCCCTGGGATACCTGCCAATGCTGTTTCGATGACATAAGTGACTTGCTTTTCAACTTGCAAAGGAGAAAGACCTGCTAAGACTGTATTAATTTGCACTTGGTTATTGGTAATGTCAGGTACCGCATCAATCGGTAGGCGCGTGAACGAAAAAACGCCATAAGCGGCAATGATGAGAGTAACGAGCAGAATCCCCATAGGATAATGCAAAGAAAATCGTAAAATTCTTTCAATCATAGTTAATGCTCATGTTTAGCACTGGTTTTGCCAAGTTCTGCTTTAAGTAAAAAAGTTTTATCAGCCACATATTGGTCACCAGGATTTAAACCTGAAAATACCTCAACGTTTTCATTATCGCTTTGTCCCATCTTAATAAATCGTCTTTCGAATCCATCTGGAGTGACAACAAAAGCAAAATCTCTTCCATCAATATTTTGAATGGCTTCTTTAGGAATAACTAAAGGAAGAGAAATCTTCTCTGTCGCGATATTGACTTTAACAAAAACACCAGACCGCCAAATACCTTGAGGATTATCCAATTCAGCCACAGCTTTGGCTGTAATCGTCTCATCAGCTACAATCGGACTTACGTATATGAGCTTTGCCTGAGAGCCCTTATTTTCAACGGGAACAACAACTTCTACCATTTGACCTTCTTTGACTTTATAGAGATCCTTGGGGTAAATTCCAATTTCAACCCAAACCCTCCTTAAATCCGCAACTTGAAAAATAGTTGTTGTATTTTCTATAAATTCCCCTTTTGTGATGTGACGCATGAGGACAGTTCCATCAATGGGGGAGCGAATTTGATAGAGCCGAAGATCGGGATCATTTTGGTTAGCTAATTGATCGATCTCTTCATTCTCTAAACCAAATGCGCGTAATTTTTGCCTGGCCAGTTGCACGCTGATAATCGATTCTTCATAAACATTCTTGGCATTAAGATAGTCTTGCCCAGCTGAAACTTTCTCTTGATAAAGTTTTTCCTCTCTTTCCAAAGATGAGGCCGCTAATCTTTTTTTACTTAAAGCCGCTAAATAGGATGCTTTTATATCGGCCATATCTCGGCTTTCTAAAACAGCCATCACATCATTGACTTTTACAAAATCACCGATATTTTTATTCACCTCACGGGCAACACCTGAAACTTTAGGAATAATATGGGCTAAGTGATCGGGATGAAGAATGATTTTTCCACGCGTGGATAGTGTTAGAATGAGATTACCTGGGCCTGCTGTTCGAAATTTTAACCCCATTTTCTGGATTTGTTCTTCAGTTAATTTAACAATATTCTCTCCATGATGCTCTTCTTCGCTATGCTCATGTTTCTTTTCTTGCTCTGCTGCAGCAATCTCATTTGTTATTTCAATGAAAGGAGATGCACTTAAGGTGCTAATTTGACTTTGAATATCTTCCCAGTAGAGACCCACAGCAAAAACCCCTGCGGCTCCAATTATGAATGCCAATCCATAAGAGAGAATCTTTTTATAAATCATAATTTTAATCCGTTTGGCTGTTTAAGTAATCAATATCAGCTCTTCTAGTATGATAATTAACTAAAGATTGAATATACCTGTCTCTTACTTCAAATAAAGTACGCTGTGCATCCAAGACATCTAGATATTCAAACTTTC
>JAGVJG010000079.1 GCA_020051235.1 Parachlamydiales bacterium
GTCAATATGTTTAGCAGTTACATATTTGGATTGCTAATAAGGGTAATTGAGTAAATATTTTTTTCTAAGTTCTTCAAAACGAGCTCTTTCAGGCGTATATAAATTGAGGCTAGAAAGCCATTTTGTTTTGCTGCTCATGGTTTTAAAAATAAGATCGGTGCCATTTACTTTGTTAAACATTTGAGTAGGCCCTTTTTGCACCGACTCTAAAAATCGTTTAGGATAAAGCCTCTTCAAAGTATCGATTAATGCGTATTCCGTTAAAACAGGTTTATATATGAGAGGCTTAGAAACTAAAATTAAAACCCCTGAACAATTTTCATTCACATATTTGCCTTTAAAGGGTCGAAAATAGAAAGGTTTAAAGGATACACCCGGTAATTTTAAATTGTTTAGAGCCGATGCAAATTTTTCAGCTTCTATCCAAGGCGCTCCAATGACTTTGAATGGAAGGGTATAGCCGATTCCAATGCTCACCATTCCAAGTTCACCTATGATGCCGGTCATTGGATAATAAATGGGAGTGTCCGATTCCGGTATATTGGGTGAAGTCGGAACCCAATGTAGACCTGTGTCTTTAAAACTCATTCTTCTTTGCCAGCCTTCATGGGAATGACTTCTAAAGAACATTGGATGTTGTATTCTGCATTAAAGAATCGAGCGAGCTCTCCGATCGTCATCCCGTGGCAATAAGGTATGTTTATATAACCTACAAATGATCGAAAATCGTTTTGAAGCATAGGTCCATCTATTGTCACGCCATTAATGGGATTGGGCCTATCAAGAACTATTATTTTAATCTTTTGTTTCGCTGCTTCTTCCATTAAATAAAAGAGACTAGAAATATAGGTGTATGATCTAGATCCAATGTCTTGAATGTCATAAAGGATGATATCAATTCCTTTTAACATTTCTGGAGTCGCCCTTCTTGTTTTTCCATGGAGGCTAATGACCGGAATTCCATAAGGTCCAGTAGAATCCGATATGAGCTCAGATGCGTAAGCTTGTCCATTTAATCCATGTTCTGGCGCAAACAACTTTACTATTTTAAAAAGGTGGGCTTTGGCATGGAGTGCATCAATAATCGATTTGCCATTTCTTGTGACACCGGTTTGATTGGTCATGATAGCAATGCGCTTGCCCGATAATTTCTCAAGTTCTTGGGGGGTTAGCATTTGATCAAGACCTGTAAAAACTTCACTGTTCAAGCTTGAAATCAAAACCAATAAAATGAGACAAAACAAACGATTCAACATAGCTATTGTAGATTACGACGCCCTCTTCAATTTACGCAAAAGGAAAAAGCCTAGTGGAGAAATTGCTCGAAGCGAAAGAAGTGCTGCAATTTATAGATAAATCAGATTCCAACAGTCACGTAGATGTCGCGATCCGTCTTGCGGCTCTAATTTTAGAACAAGCCAATCAAATCGAAACGCGAAAAGAAGCGAAGTTGCAATCAGAAATAAGTAAGATGATGAATGATCCTATAGGAAAGCCCTTTACTACGGCGATTACGGATCAAGGGTTTAGAAGTGAGGATAACGGACGAATTGCCGATCAGATTCGATATCTTCTGAAAACGCTCGGAATACCCACATTCTTATCTCCTTTTCAGCAATTCGCTCTAAAAGGTTTTAAATATCTTGGTTCCTTTCTCCCCTTTATTTTTGTCCCCATCACAAAATTTTTGATTCGTAAACAAACGGATACGTTGATTTTGCCGGGGGAAAGGGAAGCTTTAATTCAAGCGATTCAAAAAAAATCGAAAGAAGGGGTAAGAGTCAATCTTAACCACTTAGGAGAAGCCATTCTTGGAGAAGAAGAAGCTTTACGTCGTTTAAATACTTATTTAAAGGATCTTGAAGATTCTCATATCGAATATATTTCTGTTAAAGTTTCTACCTTGTTTAGTCAGATAAATCTGCTTGATTGGAAGGCAACTTTAAATATTCTTTGCGAACGATACGAGCAGCTTCTTAAAAAGGCCGATCAAAATATTTATATTTCTCCAAAGGGAGTAAAAAGAAAAAAGTTTGTAAATCTTGATATGGAAGAATATCGAGACTTAGAACTTACGGTCGAATTATTTAAGACCGTTTTAGATAAGCCCGAATTTAATAACTTTAGCGCGGGAATTGTACTACAAGCCTATCTTCCCGATTCCTTCTTAATTCAAAAAGAGTTGACCGAATGGGCGGAGAAAAGGATGGCGGAAGGGGGATCTCCCATAAAGATTCGTATAGTAAAAGGAGCCAATCTTGCAATGGAGCAAGTTGAAGCTTCTTTGAAGGGATGGCAACAAGCGCCTTATTTAACTAAAAATGAAGTGGACGCGAACTTTAAAAGGATGTTGAACTATGGTTTAGAGCATACTCAAGCCGTAAAGCTTGGAATAGGCAGCCATAATCTCTTCGACATTAGCTACGCATTAATTCAAACCCACCATAAAAAAGTTATAAAAGATGTTACTTTCGAAATGCTCGAAGGAATGGCGGATTCGATTCGAAAGGTCGTGCAAGAGCTATGTGAAGACATGCTTTTATACTGTCCCTGTGCAAAAAAAGACGAATTTCAAAATGCAGTGGCATATTTAGTTAGAAGATTAGATGAAAATACCGCCCCCGATAATTACTTGCGTTATTCTTTTAATTTAAAACCTTATTCTCCCACCTTTGAAAATGAAGCTGAACGTTTTCGAAAGGCGGTTTACGAGCAAGATAAAACACCGGTAGGATCAAGAAGAAGGCAGATTAATGAAGTAAGCGCTTTATGCCGCTTCCGAAATGAGCCCGATACCGATCTATCATTAAAGGAAAATCGCAATTACGCAGCCGCCATTTTTGAAAAATGGAGTAATAAAAAGAATATTGAAATCCCTTTAGTGATTGGGGGAGAAGTATTTTATGGAACGATTGCAAAAGGGGTTGATCCCTCACGGCCGTCCTATCAATTTGATTATCATTTAGCCGGGCCCGATTTAATTGAGAAAGCGCTTGTTTGTGCATCACAAGATTATCCCGAGGACGATCTTTCTAGAGTGGCCCCCATGCTCAAACAAAGAAGAGACGATCTAATTGGAGCGATGGTATTAAATGTCGGAAAAACTTTTCATGAAGCAGACAGCGAAGTTTCAGAAGCCATTGATTTTGTTAATTTTTATCAAAGGTCAAAAGAGCAGCTTAAATTTTTAGAAGACGTTCAATTTAAACCCAAGGGCACAACCCTTATCGCACCTCCATGGAATTTTCCCGTTTCAATTCCCATGGGAGGCATCATTGCCGCATTATTGATGGGAAATAATGTCATTTTTAAACCACCCAAAGAATCGGTTCTTCCCGCATGGATTTTAGCTGAAACTTTGTGGCAAGCAGGTATTTCCAAAAAACGGTTGCAATTTGTGATGTGTAATGATGAGCCTGAAGGTTCGTTACTCGTACAAGATCCTCGAGTAAAACTGGTTGTCTTAACCGGATCCAGTGCGACCGCAAGATTATTTCATCGCATTCAAAATGGCATTAAACTTATTGGGGAAACCGGAGGTAAAAATGCGATTATTGTTTCAAATCTTTCCGATCATGACTTAGCCATAAAAGATATTCTTCATTCAGCGTTCAGCTTTTCCGGGCAAAAATGTTCAGCGGCAAGTCTTCTTATCTTGCATGAAGAGCTCTATGATAATCCCGATTTTAAACGACAGTTTTTAGATGCGGCAAAAAGCTATAAAGTCGGTTCTGCTTGGGATTGGGGAACAAAAGTCAATCCCTTAATAAATGAACCCTCTCCTCATCTGCTGAAGGCTCTTACTGAACTAGAAGAGGGCGAAGAATGGCTTTTAAAACCCGCTGTTGATCCCCAAAATAACCGTTTATGGAGTCCCGGGATTAAATGGGGTGTCAAAAAAGGTTCCTTTACCCATCAAACGGAGTTTTTTGGTCCCGTTCTTGGGGTCATAAAATACAGTCGTCTTGAAGAGGCAATAGACATAGTAAATTCTACCCCCTACGGCCTAACTTCAGGACTCTTTTCTTTAGATCCAAGAGAGATGAACATCTGGAAAGCAAAAATTATAGCTGGAAACCTTTATATCAACCGAACAGTGACAGGCGCGATTGTAGAAAGGCAGCCCTTCGGCGGAACTAAAGAAAGTTTTTACGGGTGTGGGTTTAAAGCGGGTGGCCCCAATTACTTATTTGCTTACGCTAATAAAGAAAATAAAGGCAGCTCCAACAAAATAACCTACGATGCATTCTTTAAAGGATATTTCTCAAAAAACCACGATCCGGCCCAGATTTTAGGCCAAGATAATCTACTTAGTTATGTGCCCCATAAAAAAGTATATGCCTTTGGCGATAAAGAAGATTTGAAGTGGGTCATTGAGGCTTGTAAAGTCACCCATACTCCTCTTGAAACTTTTCAAGGAGACGAAGAAGACTTCATAAAACATTTGCCAGATCGGGCGATTGTTAGGCTGACTAAACCTCCTTCCGATTATTTGAGCAAAGAGCTAAATCTAAGAGCTTGTATGGTTTATCAAGGACCTCCTCTTGCAAATGGGCGTGTAGAGCTTCTTAATTATTTACGAGAAGTCGCATTAAGTTATGATTACCATCGTTATGGTAATTTAGGTGTAAGAGAAAAACAAAGAGAAGGCTTCTGTAAAGGGGGGGCCAAACGATGTCCATAAAAATTTTGGTTGTTGACGATGAACCGGATCTACAAATGTTGATAAACCAAAAATTCAGAAAAAAAATTGTAAGCAAAGAATATAATTTTTGCTTTGCTTCAAACGGACAAGACGCGCTTGATATCATTAAAAGGGATGATGACATTGATATCGTTATTACCGATATCGATATGCCAAAGATGGATGGGCTTGAACTTCTATCCAATCTCGGCAAAATGAATCGTACCCTCAAAAGTGTCATTGTTTCTCCCTATGGGGATTTTGATACCATTAGAAGTGCTATGAACCGCGGAGCTTTCGACTTTATTACAAGGCCGATTAATCTAGATGATTTTGAAACCACTCTCACTAAATCAATCGACAGTTTGAAAGAAACTAAAAGTGCAAACGCAAACCGAAATCGCTTAATAGATATTGATAAAGAACTAGATGTTGCAAAAAACATTCAAACTTCGATTATTCCCCATTCGTTCACGCCTTTTCCAAACAATGACAAGTTCGAAATTATTGGCACCATGCTTCCTGCTCGCCGAATTGGAGGAGATTTTTTCGACTTTTTCACTTTGGGAGATCATACCCTTGGTTTTTCGATCGCAGACGTATCGGGAAAAGGGGTTCCTGCTGCTTTATTTATGACCATGACACGAGGGCTTCTTAGAGCGCTCGGTCAAAAAACTTCCAATCCTTCGGATTGTTTGCGTCAATTAAATGAATTAATGGTTTTGGAAAATACTTCATCGATGTTTGTGACTTCCTTTTATGGGATTATAGATGTCGATAACGGAAAGGTGCGCTACTCCAACGCGGGACATAACCCACCTCTCATCATATCGCTTAACGGTGATATAGTTGAGATCGGACGCGCAGAGGGAATTGCACTCGGCGTTACCACCGATATCGATCTATATACAGAGCATGAGGTGCAACTCGAGAAGGGGCAGATTCTTCTTCTTTACACCGATGGGGTGACCGAGTCTATGAATGAACAGCGAGAATTGTTCGGCGAGGAGCGACTAGTCGAATATGTCCGACACAAGGGAAGCGTCAGTCTCAGCGATCTTATCAATGGCATCGTCAACGAAATCGAAAACTTTTCTAAGGGTGTTGAGCAGTCCGATGATATCACGCTTCTGGCTATCCGATTTAAAGGTTAACTAAATGAAAAGGGTTAACTTGTTTTAACCGTCTTGTAACTCATTAGATTTTTACTCGAGAGTCGTCATAAAAAAAGCGGAGCTTTTTTCATGACAAATGTTCTTGTCGGGGCTGCCGCCCCCGCCCCCCCCGGCCATTTCTGACGTGCCCAAATCGCGTATATCGCCAAAGGGCTCTCGCTCGAACGTGCTAAAGCACGCCCATCGCTCGCATACGCAATTTTGGCTACGCCATAAATGGCTCGGGGCGGAGCTAAAGCTCCGCATA
>JAGVJG010000033.1 GCA_020051235.1 Parachlamydiales bacterium
GCCGGGTTTTGTGTCCCTGCCTGAATGGTATCTACCAAATCAACGTTGTTGTTAAATACGGTTCCTGCGAAAGGATTCGAGTTGTTAATAAACGCTTGGGCGCCTTTTAGCTCAGATCCTTTAAATTCAGTCGCAAAGTTAACTCCGAATTCAAGGGAATCATCTATCGTTGTTTCAAGGATCAACATCTCGATGAATACTTGGCGTAACGGAGTGTCAATCTCTTCGATTAATTCACGTACTTTTAAGAGGGCTTCCGTTGTACCCGTAAATACGAGTGAGTTTGAAGCCTCGATCCATTGAATCGAGTTAATGGCAGAGACTAAATCCGCGTTACTGGTGCCTGTTCTATCTAAGCTTTCGGCAATTCTTCCTAAGGCCAAAACGATTTGATCGCCTTTGCGATATTTAAGTTTTTGGATATAGAATTGCGTTCTTTGAATATGTCCCGGAGGAAGCTGATTCGACCAATCCGATCTTTGACCAATTGCACCTGGTTGAAGTCCTCCAGGTAAATTTCCGATAGCACCCGGAAATGCTCCGGCTGGACCCCCTGGGCCACCAGGCAATCCCGGAGTTGCTCCTTCTGGAAGTACTCCACCCGGAAGAGTGCCAAAAGGAATTCCGCCTTCTGTTAAAGGTCTTCCATCAGGTCCAACACCCGGCTGAGTAGAGGCGCTTGTCGATTGAAATTGCAAACTTTCGGGTGTAAAAATACGAGTTGAACCTGTATTCACATCGAGGTTTCTCAATACTCCAATTGTTCTCTCTACCAAGAAAGGAGTCGACACAATGAATATTGAATTAGAAGTCACATGAGGAACCAATACTAAAGGTTTCGCTTCGGCAATCGGCTCCATAATTTGGGTAGCAAGGGGAATAAGCGAGTCAATAATTGCGCTTTGGACCGAGTATTGCCCAATAATTAAACCGGAAGCGGGAGCATCAAGCCCCTTTAATAATTGACCGACTTTTTCTACGTTTGTCGAAATATCCGTGACAACGATATTACTCGTTTCTTGTATTCCATCTACGATCGCTTGGGTGGAAACAAGGGGACGAATAATTTTGATCGCTCTATCCGTATCAAGAGTATTTAGCTTAAAAACGCGAGTAACAATTTCAACGTTAGCAGGGGTCGTTTGACCATCGGCCATTACGCTTGAAATACCGTTAACATTTGGATTACGGTGAATAATTAAATTATTACCTTGTTCGATCAAAGAAAGTTCGTGAATTCGCAAGACTTGCATCAATGCGGCCATCACGTTTTCCATCGTGGCAGGCTCTTCCGATACAATTGTTACGTTAAATTGTAAGTCGGCTTCTTCGTAAAGAAAGTTTCTTCCGGTCACGCGAGAAATAAATCGAATAAATTCGGTAATGGAAACATTGTTAAAATTGATCAAAATGGTCCGATTAGCCGCTTCTCCTTGGACGATGTCTTCAGGTTGCCCCGGTGGGGTAATAACCTCCTGCTCATCTTGAGCAATTTTTTTATCATCCTTGTCGTCTTCAAACGCAAAAAGATACGTTTGGTTAGAGCTCGTTTCCAAGGGTTGGGAGGGGGTAGGATTCCAATCTTCATAGGAACCCTTTTCCATTTCTTCGGCAAAACACTTTTGTGTTCCGAATAAGGAAAAGGATAACAATCCAAGTGTGAGAATCAACTTTGCGGAGGGAGTTTTCATCATTGTCAATTCTTGTAGAGAAACTTGCAAAACACTCTTTGCCGCCAAAAGTCAAGTTCTTTTCAAAACTTTGTTTTACCTGTTTGGCAACCTAAGCCATCTTGCAAAAGGCTCTTTTAAAAGATTCTGTTATTTCAAACCTGCAATTTATTTGCCACTAAAAACGGACTTTTTAAAAAACTTTCATGTGGATTTGAAGACAGAAAAGAGATAGGGAAGTCTTTTCTCAATGAATGCCGGATCTTTTAATTTTGCGGCGCTAAGCATACTGGAAAGGTCATTTTGTGGATATAAAATTTCTTTAAGGGAATGAATGAGAATTCGATTTTCTGATTTTATTTTTATGAGATTAATAGAGTCGTTTGTGACACCAAGCGCCGTTTCAGCTTTTATTTCTTCATCGTTGATTAGAGCTTTTGTGTCAGCAAAAACGGCTCCAGATATAGTTTCAGAATTTTTTTCAAATATGGCGCCTGCAAAAGGGCTAGAAAAATTATTATATAAATAGAGGTTAAGGTTTTTTATGAATTCTTTGAGAGGCGCATCTTTGTTTTGTTTAATCCAACCCAGGATTTGCAGGTACTTCAAGAAAGATGTTTTATTTTGCTCGGCATCTTCTATCAAAATAAAGCGATTATTTTCATAAAACCACATCAAAGTTGGATAGGAGATATGGGGAGTTAAGCAATAATCAATTTGATCATTTGAAGGTTGTAGAGACGTTTTTGCCAGATCTAAAACTTCACGGTACGACTCGGATATGGGATCTTGATTCGTTTTATCTTTTTCGATTTCTTGTGAATGAAGGTACAGGGATAAATCCCCAATAAAATCCACGACATCATGGTAGCGGTCTTGAGGTTTTTTACTTAACGCCTTTGATAAAATGCCCCTAACCCCTTTTGGCATCAAATTCAGATACACATTGCCTTGAGAGATTTTTCCCAATAAAATTTCGTAAGCAACGATACCTAATGAATAGATATCCGAGGGATATGATACCTTTTGTGGATCATCTCTTTGCTCGGGACTGATATAAATGGGTGTTCCGATAAATCTTTTATTCATCGAATCGATAGCGCGATCGTTTAGAACTTGAGCAATACCAAAATCGATAACCTTAATATGATTGTCTTGAGTGACAATAATATTTTCAGGTTTTAGATCTCTATGGATTACATGGTGAGTATGAAGGTGAACAAGGGCATATGCGATTTCTAGGATTAATTCGACGCCCTTTTTTAAAGAAGGAACGGATTGATCGAGCCACTTTCGAAGAGAGATCCCTTCGATGTATTCCATAGCTATGAATAAACCACCTTCCCATTCACCCGAGCCAAATAATTTAACGATATTGGGGTGATCTGCAAGACCAATGATTTTAGCCTCATTTAAAAACCGTTCCGTAACTTCACGATTTTTAACAAAGCGAGGAGACAAAACTTTTATTACTAAAGGAATATGGGTGGCTGGATCCTGACTCAGATATAAGTAACTCATACCCCCTTTATCGATTAATCTTTCAATCGTATAGGGTCCTATTTTTTCAGGAGTAGGGGGCTCGGGTAACTCTTCATATTGTTCAGGGATGTTTCCGACGGGTTTGGTATCCCGCTTATGAAAATCCTCAGTTGGCAATGTCGAGAATCCTCACGCCTAAAAGATCGCCGACTTTTAAAAGCTCTGCCTTAGCGACAAAATGGCCATTAACGACTAAATCCACTCCTTCTTCAGGACGGAAATTCAGGTCTAATACTTGGCCTGGCTTTAATTCGGACAATTTTTGAACGGTTAGTTTAATTCTACCCACCTCGACAATGACTTCTAGAGGCACTTGATCAGCTTTAATGGGCTTTTGAGGTTCTGATTTCTGAATAGACTTAGAGGAACTTGGCTCCTCTTGGGTTTCTTCTTCATCTGTAGCTTCGTCCTCTTCATATTCTTCGCTTGTATCATCATGATACTCTTCTTCAAGCTCTTCGTCGTGCAAAGGATCTTTGGCCATAAGATGTTTATCCTCGTAAAGAAGCGGATATTCTAAAATTTTAATCTGTCCCTCTTTCAACTTTCCGCGAAAAATAGGTCGTCCATTAAATGTAAGAACGACTTTTGCTTTCTCTTCGCCCGGAACTAAATGACATGAATCTAGTAGTAGAAAGTCACCTTTCTCTAAAAGCTTAAAATCCTGTCGTTTAATAGAGGTTCTTCCTGCCTCAATGCTAATAGTAACAAAAAGGTTGTTATATTGAGAGGGGCTGATAGGGGGGGAGGCAAATTTTTTCCTCCAAGCATCCATAAGTTGTTGGGATAAAAGGAGTCGGATCGGATAATTTTTACCCTCAATGGAGACCTCAATTTCGCGAGCCAAGTGGGGCGTCTCTTCTAAAGTTCCCTCGGGAGCGTATTGAGGAACCAGCGTTTTATCCGAATGCCCTTTTTGAAAAGCCGCTAGAGCTTGCGCAATCACATATTCTTTTAGGGCATCAATTAAGGCAGGATCGTGATGCTTGTGACCGGGCAGCTCTCTATCTGCAATCGATTTAAAGAGTTCATTTGGGATAACTAAAAAGAAATGGCCGCTTAAGGGGGCGAGTTTAAAGGCATATAAAGGAGTAGATTCGCTAAAGCCTTCTTTTAAGTGTTCAGTGGATTTGGGATCCGCTTCACTGACTTTTATTTGGATAGGTAGCGATAAGGCTGTTGAAAGAGTCGAAATAAATGCTTCTAAATCAAACGGAGGTGCATTTCCGTATAATTGATCAGGAGTTAAATCTAAAAGCTCTTTTGGTATTTGTCTAAGCCAACTGTAGCCTTGGGTGACCGTCATTTTCTACTCTTCGGTTTCTTCTTCTTTTTGCTCGCGACTACCGCCATGACCCGATTTACCTTTTTCAGGTGCGTCAGGTTTATCTAAACGTAGGATTTCCACATTTGTCGTCGTAACGAAACTCTGGACTTGATAGCCCTTTCTTTCAAGAGCTAGCAATAGGAGCGATTCATTACGATCCAGTAATGTTTTCGCTTCTTGAGTTAAGTTATCAATCGTAATATTGAGTTGCTTTTGAGAGGAATCAAATTCAGAGATTTTAATTCCAACTTCTTTTAAAGGTCCCTCTTTATTTAAAACGATGACAATACTTGTCTCACCCGTTTTTGCATTCTCTAGTTTGTATACCTGATTTACAATTTTATCAATGATTTCTTGAAGATCATTTCTCGTGGGAAGTGGGGGTTTAGGCGCTTCAACTTGGAAGGGAGCTTCAATCTTTGTTTGGGGTATTGCAAGCGGATTGACTTGGGCAATATCGGTTGCTTCACGAAGGTAAAAATCATTCTTATTGGTTGGCTTTGATTCCATGCCTTCTTCAACTTCCATTGAAGCTAAATCTTGCTCACTTGTGGCGTCATCAAAACTTTTTCCCTTTTTATCCTGTAACGAGAAAACGACATCCCCTTCCGTTTGGCCTTTATCAAATAATCCGCTAAGACCTTTTCCCTCTTTTCTTCGTTTTTTTAAGACCTCTTCTAGCTCTTCAAATTCGTCTTTGGGTTTGCGATGTTCGTAGACGGCATACACTTCTCGGAATTTTTCAGGTTGGACATCGCCTTCTGGTTTTTCGCTTGATTTATCAGTAGAGCGTTTAGGGTCATTCCTTATGCTGTTAATCGAGTTGTCAGGATTGACCATATTTTTTTCTCTCCTTCTTTTTCATCGAGTAGATGACTGAGCCCTGTTCGTTAAAATCGTTCTCTTCTTTTATTTCTAGCTCTCGATTTAATACCTTCAACCAGTCAGTTTTGTGCATCTCGAGTTTATCTACTTCAAGTCTTTTTTGAGCGAGAGCCCTTATTGCGTCTTGCAGATTCTTTTCGGCTTGCTGCACCTGCTCTTTTTGTTCTTTAACTTTTTTTTCTTCGTTCTTTAGGTTCTCTTTTACCACCTTAAGGTAGGCCTTCATTTGTTGAATCTTGTCGGTGGTAGTTCCGTGGTCAAGTTCTTCTCTTAATTGGGAAAGTTTTGCATCGTGGTGGGCTTTAACTTTGTCTCTTTCAGCTTCTCGTTGTTTAAGCTTTTCTTCTTCTTTTGCGAGAGCCTCTCTTTTTTCGACGACGACTTTCTCAGCGTCCTCGACCCTTTTCTTTTTAACTTCAAGAACCTGTTTTAAAGGATAATTCATTTAAACAAGCCTTTAAGAAGTTGTAGTGTTTCCTGAAAGGTGCACTTCTCTTCTACAGCCTGCTTTAAAAATTTTAAAACTTTATCAATATGATCGATTGCAAAATCACCCGCTTTATCTGCGCCTCGTTTGTATTCACCGATCTTGATTAACAACTCGTTCTTTTTATAGTTCGCTAAAACTTCACGCACTTTACCGGTGAGCTGAAGATGCTCTTTAGGTATAATGGAAGGCATAACCCGGCTTGCGGAAGAAAGGATGTCGATAGCGGGGTAGTGAAATTGTCTTGCCAATTCCGCCGATAAAATAATGTGACCATCCAAGATGGATCTAACTTCATCCGCGACAGGCTCGTTCATGTCATCGCCTGCTACTAAAATCGTATAAAAAGCGGTGATAGATCCCTTGTCAGAGTTACCTGTTCTTTCAAGTAGTTTTGGTAACGTGGAAAATACAGAAGGCGTATATCCCGCTCTTGCAGGAGGCTCTCCCGCAGCAAGACCGACTTCCCTTAAAGCTCTTGCAAACCTCGTAACCGAGTCCATCATGAAGCAGACATTTTTTCCTTGGTCTCGGAAATATTCTGCTATGGCGGTTCCAACATAGGCGGCATTGAGACGCAGTTGAGAAGCTTGATCGGATGTCGAGATAACGAGGACCGATTTTTTTAAACCTTCAGGTCCTAATTCCCGTTCGATAAAGTCTCTCAGCTCCCGTCCCCGTTCCCCAATGAGACTGATGACGTTGACATCGGCTTGCGAGTAGCGCGCAATCATTCCCAGTAGAGTTGATTTACCTCCACCGGCAGCAGCAAAAACCCCCACCCTTTGACCTCGACCCACGGTAAGCATACCGTCGATCGCTCTAACCCCTGTTGACATGGGTTCTAGAATTCTTTCTCTCTTTAAGGGATCGGGAGGAGGGGCAAGTACGGATTTAATATGGTCGCATTCCAGCGGACCTTTTGTATCTTCGTCAAGAGGCTCACCTAAACCGTTTAAGATACGGCCTAGGAGTTGATCGCCTACTTTAATGTGTAAAGGTAGATGGGTGGGAATGACTTCGGATGAAGGGCCGATACCTTTCATTTCGCCGAGAGGGGATAGAAAAACTTCGTCGCGTGTAAAACCAACAACCTCAGTTCTAAGAGGTTCCCCCTCTCGTTTGACCAGGCACACTTCACCGATTTTTACTTGGGGAACAATGGCTTTAATCAACATCCCAACGGTTTCAGTTATCCGACCGTTGACCGTTGTTAATTCAAGCTCATCCAGTCTCCCAAGGATTTTATCGAAATCTTCGCCTTCCATTCACAAACCTTATACTTGAACGTTCATAATCGTTTTTGTCGATTCAAGCGCTTTATTAAGGATTGCTGTGAAGAATTCTATCTCTTGCGTCACATAACCTACCTTTATTTGAATGGCAAGCATGCTGGCAGGCGACATTTCCACCTTGTTAAGGTGCATGTAGTTTACTTCTTCAGCGATCTTTTGCAGCTGGAATTGACCATGCGTTAAAAAACCTAAAAAGCGTTCGATAGGATTGCTTGAGGTTGCGGGCGCACTTGGAGCGATGTATTCTGACCCCGTACGGTTTAAAGCGATACGGAGATTCTCATCAATGTGAGAAAGCTTATTCTTTAGTAGATTTTGAACAGAGGGCTGAAGCTCTACTCCCGGAGTCGCAAGCTTAGTTTTTACATCTTCAATTTGTGCGATGACATCTTGAGCCTGCTTTACAAGGGTATCGGGCGTTGCTTTTGAAACGCCTTCCACTTTTTTCTGAAGATCGCGCACCTGGTCCATGAAGTTGGTTCGCGAAACTTCTTGTTGCGGATTATGAACCAAGTCTTGCCGCATAAGAGAGTCAAACTGCTCTTTGTCAGGTTGAACCCTTTCGACAGCCTCAGCTGATTCCGCATTTCCTTTTTTTGAGACTTTAGATATCTCCTCGATTTTTTCGAGGTTATCACGTGCATCTGACATAGTTTATCCCCCTCCATTTGAAGGGAGTAAATCGGTAAACCGACTTACTAAATTATTCTTCCTCTTCCCTATTTGCTTGAGAAAAGAAAGGAGCCTTGTTGTCTTTTTTGAGGTCTTTTTCAGCCCATTCTAGAGAGATCTTACCTAAACTTTTGACTGTCGGGTCATCGGTTTTTGCGATGGCTTCTTCAATCAATTTTTCTCCCTTCTTCCTTTTTGATTTATTTAGAAGAAATGAGATCCCGAGAAAAGTTTGGGCTAAAAGATTGTCGGGGTCTTTTTCAAGGACCTCTTCAAAAATCTTTACAGCCTGCTTTATCTCGAGTTTGTTTAAAGCAATGTATCCGAGACCGATCTGAGGAGCAACGCTGTCAGGTGAGATTGCCTGCGCCGCATTAAAGATCCGCGTGGCAGATAATTCATCTAACTGTTTTACGGCTACAAATCCGGCTTCAATAAGAAGGGGAAAGTCGGTTTTGAAGTCATTCATTAACTCTTCAATAATTGTCTCATTTTTCATTGTTTTATCTCTTTTAAATGAGTTAGTTGGTCAAGGCGGCTAATTATTTTCAAACTAACACACCTCGCCCAATTAGTCACGTTATCCTTTAACGTTCTGAGCCATCCGTTGGATTGCTGAGTTAGCGGCTGATACTACAGAAGTTGTCATCTCAGAAAGCTGAGATAAGTGGTTCATAAGCATTTGCATCTCGAACATATCCCCGATCGATATTGCAGAACGGCGGTTTTTGATTTCGAGTAATTTAGTTTTTGCAGATGCGGTAGCATCATTAATGATCTTAAAAAGATCTGATACGCTAAAGCCTGACTGGATGTTTGCGCCATCGAAATTGTTTGGGCTACTCATATTACTTTCCTCCTAGAAAGTTTTTAATAATAAAAACTAAGGAGTTAAGTAAGTCCTCCGGTTGACTCATACTGGAAAATCCATTTCCTGGGATCTAAAATCCCATTCTGAATCAAGAGACTGTTTTAACTTCTTTTACAAGTACTTTAAGCACTTGAGTCGAAGGGATCACGTGAAGGTAATCCCCTCGGCTCAAAGGCTTAACCCTTGGGTGTAAAACGGCTGAAAACCTTTAAAAGGCTCGCATATCCGTTTAGCACTACACCTATCTTATCAAAGTCTAATTTTTCCGTCCCTTTTTTTAGTGCTTCTTTCACACTTAATAATCTACGTTCGGTACGTTCTTTTAATTCTTTATGTTTCTTAGGATTCTGAAGTTCTTTTTCTAATTCAAATACAAATTCTTCAGTTTTCTTTTTCTTCTTTTGATCTTCTAGACCAAACATAATTTGTTTCCTTATATAATTATTATAACATAAATCTATTAAATCTACTTACTATAGTCAATTCTATAATTAACACCATCTTTATCAAGTAGTATACTATTGGGTGAGATAGACTTAATAAGCATCCCATCAATAGAATCGCCCTTAGAGACGATCCTTCCATTGATCATTATGCTAATTTTTGCCCCTTGTCTGGAGTATCCGGATACCTCGTAGCGGTCCGATATATTGATAGTGGAGGAGTCCGTTATAAGGTTAGTTACCTGGCTTCTTACTTGGCGTACCCCAGGGATTTTTTTAATTTCCGTTTGGATATCGCTATAAATATCTTGCTTTTGGGCAGGTACACCCCCCGTAAGGACGATTTCTCCATTTTGGAACTGTACGTTAACGGAGCGTATGTCATGTTGAGCCAAGAGGCTCGTAACTTGATTTACAACATCTTCTTCAATAACAACTTGTCTTTCCAATTTATCAAGATAAGGAAAGTTAGCTGAGATATAGTCGTAGAGGCCTTCTGCCTGCTTATTGTTTTGAAGGTAGCCTGTTAAAATATATTGGCCGGCTTTAGGAGATTGAACGCTAATTCCTCTCCAAGCGGGGTTTCTATTCAAAAACTCATTGGTATTTTGCCAAACGAGTTCATCTATAACGACTGCGGAGTCATCTAAACTCTTAATAAAGTTAAGACCTTGTAAATTATATAAAAGTTGGTTTTTGTCAGACCCTGTTAATACATGACCCACTAAAAGAAGACGTCCGGTCGATTTATTAAACGAATATTTAATATCGGGAAATGCTGCCATGCTGTTTTGAAGTTCGGTATCAATCTCGGCAGCAGCCACATTTTCAACGGGCTCGCTTCTGAATAGAGAGGTCACCCCCATCGCGATTAATACAAAGAGGCCTGTAATGATGGCGATCATTATAAAGGCTCCTAGAGGGCGCTCTTTTGAGGGAGCAGGGGGGAATTGGGTTTGCATCACAGAAGCAGGCTTTTCTTGAGAATCAATATCTTCTTTTTGCAAAACCTTAACAATTTCCGGTAAAAGAGGGGAAATAATGGTTTGCATATTTCCTTCACGATCATAGACTACAAAACTAGTTGTCCCTACTGTGACGACGGAATTTCCACCAAGTGGAGTTTTTCCCTCAATCGCTTTTCCATCGACAAGTGTTCCATTGCGGCTTTTTAAATCTTCGATAGAAATGGCATTTTCATCATTGATATACACGCGCGCGTGCTGTCTTGATACGCTTGTGTCATGAAATACAATATCACAGCTATTTGGGTCCGTACCTAATATGTAGGTGTGACCCGACTTCATTGAAAACTCAGCCCCGTTATTTGGGCCTCCGATAACTTTTAATAAAAAGCGTCCACTATCGAGTAGGTCGAAATTAATTTTCGCAAGGCCTTTATTAGGAAGGGCTTCGGCCTTTTCCTCTCCAAAAATCGTATCGTGCTTTTCTTCTTCTGGCGCTTCTTTTACGTTTTCAGATGGATTCATAGCCTCCTCGGTGGGTTTAAGCTCATAGGGCTCTTGTTGGTATCGTTCATTTGTGTCGTCTGCTTCAAAGCGTAGTGTTTGTTCTCCAACCGAGATTAAATCTCCCGGGTTCAAAGGAGTCGTTTCTGTTAGTTGTCTTCCATTTAGTAAGGCGACTGATGTATCGCTTAAATTCTCTATATTAATTTTTGAGCCCGTTTTAATTAAACGGATATGTTCGCGTGATACCGTCGGATCTTCAATTACAATTTGAGCTAGATCAGGATCTCGTCCTAAAATCCAGCTTTCACGCTCATTTAACTCAAATGACTCTCCCTTTAGAGAGCCCTCTTGGACGATCAAATAAGTAGTCATAATGCATTATACAATATTATTGGTAATTGAGCGCTTCTTCTTTCCAAAAGTCAACAGCATTTATAAAATCTTCAACTATAAGCTTAAAATCCTTGTAATTGATTTCATGATCAACGGTCCTAGATAAAATTATATGTTTACCATCTTCGTCTAAGCTAATGACCGATCCCCAGGTGCCTTGGCCAAATAAATTAGCCAAAAGCATCCTTTCGTATAAGCCTTCCTCTTTTCCTCGAGGAGTATCAATCACTTTGCACTCAATTTTAAACCCTGATCCTAAGTCACTTAGGATTATTGTTTCACCCTCATCCACCGGAATTCTCCAAGTGTTGGGGGCCTCCGACTCGAAACTTTCTTTAAGCTCGTAGTCGGAGGCAAGTTGTTTTACAAAGCTTTCAATTTTCATTAACTTCTTCCTACGCCAAATACTTTTCTTAACATTTGAGAGTTTTCTCTCATAGCTCGTCTAGCTTCATCAGCTTCACTCGCTGCGTCTTTTGACATTTGACTCCAGGTTTCTTGCGCGCTCATTAACATTCTTGCGGAAGTTTCGGCTCCGATTTTGGATGCATCGATTTCCCCTTTTTGCGCGACAAGAATCGATTTTGCGCCTTCAGTAAGGATAGAGCCCGCTTGTTGACCCATTCGGGTGGAAGTCTCAAACGCACTAGCAGCGCCTGTAAAACCTCCTTTAACACCTCCGGCTATACCGCCGGCAACACCAAGACCAATCCCTACGATCGATCCAATCATAGCCCAGCGATGCTGTTCGGCTTCTTTTTTGGCGCTTGCAATAGTCAATTCTTGAACGCTTTCTTGAGCATCTTGATAGGCAACTAAAGTTTGGAGCTCTTGCTCTTTACCTGTATAAGTTAATTGTTTTAATGCTGTCAGTAAATCCAGGTTTTCCATCAAATAAACCCCAAGGGCGCCTGGTGTAAACCAAAGATTTCCTTTGTCATCTTCATTAACCGTGCCAAAATCGCTAGGAGGAGGCATTTTTAGAGCGGGTTTTCCTGTAAACAAATTAAAATACATGGTGGGATCGATTCTTTGATCACCAATCGTATTCAATTGGGTGAGTACAGAATTGCTATCAGTGTAAACACCGCTTGAATCTCTAAAGCGGGCAACGGTAGCAATATTATTTGCTAAATCTTGTTTTTCATCCCCTGATAATGTGTCATATTCTCGTCCTACATATTTTGTAAGCGCCGCATTTGCTGCTTCCGCTTCTTGTGGGGTAACCGCGGTGGGAGTTGTAGGAGTGCTTCCTGTTGGTATCATGTTTTCTCTCCTTAACCTGTGAAGGTTATTATTGATTCTTTGATCTGAGAGCTGTGGGCATATTGTCCTTTTAATAAACCGAATAGACGCTTGATACTATTCATATCTTGCTCAAGCTCATCTATCTTTATGCCGCTAGACTTAATCAAAGAATTAATTTCTTTAAATAAGGGTTCATAATTTTGTTCATCTAAGGCGATTGTAGCAATCTGTGTCAGCGATTTAACTTCGTTTGGTATGGGTAGTGAATCGAGCGCCTTTATTCCTTTCTCGATTCTGGTTTTAAAAGCTCGCAAAAGGTCGCTAGTTGCTTCCTTGTTTTTAATCAAACCTATTGCGAGAAATAGATATGTGAAGCTTTCTAAAATAGCGGCCTTTTTTTCACTTTCTATAAGATAGATCGATTCCGTTAATTCCTTATAAAAATTGAAAAGAAGATCGCTAGAAGCAAGGGCGGATCCTAAAAATTCATTAAATAAACTAGTGTTTAAAGGATATTCATCATTGGCTTTTGCTTGCTTTATTGATAAATCAATAAAGCCAATCGTTGCGATAAAACTTTGTTGTAGTAGCCTTGCTAAATACTCTTGAGTTCCCGCATTTTTATCATAGGCGAGAGCAAAAGCCATTTTTTTGCATAAATTGGAAAACGATGAACTAAATAAAGAGGCTGACGATTCGCCTTCATTAATGCCAAGCATCGCTACATAGGTGGAAATGATCAAGTGTTTAGATCCGGGTAATTTTTTTGCCGTTTCTGCCAAGCGATAAAAACGCGCGTAGGGCTTTAAAGAAATTGATTTTCCTCTATACGAACGGTTTTCAAGCCGTTCTTCAAGCGCATTGATTTTATCTAATTTGGTCCACTTAGCCATTAATAGCCTCTTTTAAGTCGGATAAATCACGCCCGGCTTCTTCATATCCCGGAACGTTCGGTCCTAGATCATCTAATATTTCACGAGCCTCTTGGCTCCATTCACTGCTTAGCTTTGCGATATTATTAGAAATGTAGTTTGCAGATAGTTGATTCAGTTCCGCTTCATTTAAAGACCCTTCATTTACTTCGTTTATTTGAGCTCCGTTCAAATGAGGAATGACAGAGGCTCCTAATATAACCACTTGATTAAACGCATAGAATTTTTCGTATCCAGGAAAGCCGGTTGGGTTTCGCTCTTCAGGAGATAAACGATGCATTTCGGCTAGCTTATCGAGCGTTTCTTCAGAAATTCCCGATTCAGAGAGTAAAGCGTTAAGCGATTTCTCAAAGGCCTCATTATTTAAAAATGCGTCTTCGCTAGGTTGTCTCACTTGTGATTGAGGAGGCCGGGTTAGGAAAGGAGTGTTCGTGTTGTATTTGATATAGTTTTGTTTGTCGACTTCAGTGAAGGGTTTTGAATCTAAACTATCACTTGTTAAGCCAAGACGATACTTCACAACTTGATCCGCAGCCGTTTTCTCTTGTTGCTCCGTTGACGGTTGCGGTGTATTTATGTTTTCAAAAGGAGGAGCAATACCAAAGCTCATATTTTATTCCTTTTTACTTTCTGCCGTTGCTTCTTTACGGTCCTCTTCTTCTGCTTCTTTATCTATTTGTTGCAACAATTGCTCAAGTTCCTTTTTAGCTCTTGTTTGCATCGCAGCATATTGAGGATCAGTTGTAGCATGTCTAATACAAGTTTGTAGCATGACGGCAGCTTCTCTTTTAAATCCTAATTTTTCATAACAGTCAGCGAGGTGGAAATAAGTCATTGGATTTACAGGCGGTATAAATAGACATTTGGTGTATCCAAAAATGGCCACATCGTACTGTTTTTCCATATGATGGCAGGCAGCAAGTCCATACCAAAAACGGCTGTCTTGAGGATCGAAAACATTTAATATATAAAATATTTTTCGGGCTTCCTCATATTTGGCGCTGTTATAGAGGTTAAATGCGTTGCTATAGAACCACTCGATGAATTCCTTGGGAATATCCATCGCTTCAAAGGGTCTTTTCCCTTCGATATGGATTTTTTCAAGCAACTTTTCATGCATTTTAATATCATGAGGACTCAATTTATCGGAGTGCTTAGAAACAACCTCTTTAATTGTATCTCTAATCACTTTTTCTCTTTCTTCTTTATTGTCCTCCATCATGACCCCCTTATTTAATTCGCTCTAATGGCATGAAGCTCACTCATTAATCCACTTAACTCATCTTTCATTTCTTGTAAGCCACTTTGAATAGTTGAGATTTGTTTTCCAAAATCATTGAGTCCTGCTTGTAATTCTTTGATTAAATCCTTCAATA
>JAGVJG010000034.1 GCA_020051235.1 Parachlamydiales bacterium
AATAAACATTTCAACTTTATTGAACTGATGCATCCGGATTAAGCCTCTTTCCTGGCTTCCGGCAGCACCCGCTTCTCTTCTGAAGCAAGGCGTATAGGCGATATACTTTAAAGGGAGCTCTTCTTCGGTAAGGTTTTCATCGGAATGCAGTCCATTTAAGGGAACCTCTGCAGTAGGAATTAGATAAAGATTGAAATCTTCGTCTTTAATTCTGAATTGCTGGTTTTGAAACTTCGGCAGTTGTCCGGATTGATAAACAGTCTCTTCACGAACCGCAATGGGAGGAATCCATTGCATAAAGCCATTCTTGAGATGAACGCTTATCATGTAATTGAGAAGCGCCCACTCTAAACGTGCTCCCCAATTTTTATAGATAGGCCACCCGGAACCCGAAATTTTCGCTCCCCTTTTGAAGTCAAAAAGGTCAAGTTTTTCATTCAAATCAACGTGATTTTTGAAAGGAAAATCAAAGGTCGGTTTTTCTTTAAAAGTCTTTACAACCACATTGTCTTTAGGGTCCGGGGATATTTTAATCTCTTCTAATGGCAAGTTGGGAAGCCTAGCCATTAGATCTTCAAACTTCTTCTCTTTTTCCGAAAGCTTAGTGTCTAGCGCCTTAATTTGTTCAGCAAGTCTGACCATCTCGGCTAAAATCGAGGTAGGATCGCCCTTTTCTCTCTTAATATCACCGATTTTTTGTGACGCTTCGTTACGCTTAGCTTTTTGAGTTTCGACTTCCGTCTTAATTTTTCGGATCTCTTCGTCGAGGTCAACTATTTCTTTTAATGAAACGGAAGGATCTTTCGTCTGAAGTCTTTTCTCTGCCGCTTTCCAGTCTTTTCGAATAAGTTTGATATCTAACATAGGTCTATAAAATATAATCTCTTGGCTATTGTCGTAAAGTACTAACCCGTGCCCGCGTGCGTGCCCGTGCCCGTGCCCGATTCTCGCTAGACTTTGGATTTACCTGATTTAGAGGTACTTCCAATGTTTGACGGGAATCGGGCACGGGCACGCACACGGGCACGGGCACGGGAGTGATGAAAAGCTAGGTTCTAAAACAATTTTTAGATAAAATAACTACTCATGAGATTAAAGAAGATAAAAGTTCTAGGATTCAAATCTTTTGCCGATAAGGTCGAGTTAATTTTTGACGATGAAATTACCGCCATTGTGGGCCCAAACGGATGCGGTAAATCTAACATTGCCGATGCTTTTCGCTGGGTAATGGGTGAGCAATCGGCAAAATCGATGCGCGGCGGAAATATGTTGGACGTCATCTTTGCCGGAACAACTAAAAGAAAACCTCTTAATCTCTCTGAAGTCACCCTTACTTTTGAAAACAATTTAGGATCGCTTGACGTTCCTTATCGTGAAGTGGAAATTACCAGACGTTATCACAGAAACGGCGATTCCGAATATCTCATTAATGGAAATGTGGTTCGCTTAAAAGATGTTCAAGCCCTTTTAATCGATGTAGGTGTCGGTAAAAACGCCTATTGCATCTTTGAACAAGGAAAGATCGACCAAGTTATTCAGCTTAACCCCGAAGAAAGACGTGTTATTTTTGAATCGGCGGCAGGCATTTCTCGTTTCTTGATGAACGAAAAAGAAACGAACCGCAAGCTTCATGATGTGGATACTAACATGAAGCGTCTTCTTGATATTCGCAAAGAAGTGGCGGGTCAAATTGAAGAGCTTGAAAAGCAGGCTGAAAAAGCGATCAAATTCAAAAAACTTCAGGAAGAGCTTAAAGAAGCTGAGATCGGTTTTTTAAGTAATAAAATTTCAGAAACTTGCAAAAAGAAAGACTCACTTAAAGAAAATTTAAATCAAAGAGATACAAAGAAAAACTCTCAAGAAGAGGCTTTAAAAGGCCTTAAAGACGCATTTAAAGAACAAAGAGAAGAACAAGCCGAAAAAGAAAAAAGCTTAAAAGCGCTTGAAAAACATTACTTTGAAACCAAAGCCCTTTTAGATGTGCGCTCAAAAGAAAAGGAAACTTTAAAAGAGCGAATTGAAGGGGTTATCGCCTCTCAAGAAAAGCTTACGAAAGAATTAAATGAATTGGCTAGATCAAAAGATGAAAGAACTCACGAGATTAGCCAAAACAAAACGCAAGAAGACAAAGTTAAAAGCGAACTTGATAACATTAAAAAACGCTATACCGATCAAGAAAAAAAGCTAAAAACAGTCGAACAAAAAGTTACCTCTAAGCAAGACGAATTGATCGATTCGCATAATAAAGCCTTAAAAAAAGCAAAAGAAGCTTCGGAAACCCTTGCTAATCTCAGACAACTAGAGACAAGACGAGACCACTTAAAAGAAAGAAAGCAGGAATCGATCAAGCAATCAGCTCAATTAAATAGTGATCTTGAAAAAGCAAAAACGGATGAGACTTCCAAACAAAAAGAGCTTGAAGCGTTAAGCCAAGAAGTTGAAAAAGCACGCGATACTTTCAAAAAGCTCGATCAAGAAATTAAAAAACATGAAGAAAGTCTCGACAGTTTAGACCAGCTTTACAATTCACTTAAAAAAGATCTAATCAATTTACAAGCAAAAGAAAAAACGTTAACGAAATTAAAGTCTGAGATGGAAGGCTTTTCTTCCGGCTCAAAAACCCTTTTGAAAAAATTTCCTAAGCTTAAAAAGCTTTATGAATATTTCAAAGTTCAATCCGGCTTTGAAAATGCTTGCGCTGGGTTTCTTAAAGCTTATGGCGATACTTTAGTGGCCGAGTCAAAACTTTTCTTTGAAGAAGTGCTCGTTTATGCTAAAGACCAAAATATTTCCGATTTCTCTTTGATTCTTCTTCCGGAAAAGACCGATAAATATCTGTCCTCTTTAAAAGAAAAAGTTGAAGAAAACGCTCTAACCGCCCGCTTTTTAAACCAAAAAGGCGTTTTGAGCAATTTGGAAGAAGCCCTTTCAAATCCCCTCCCTTTTGAAGAAATCTATACCTTGGATGGTTTTTATTTTGACCGCTTAAAAGTCGTTTCACGCGGCTCAAGCCAAGGTCAAAACCTCTTTTTACGCGATGCAGAGCTAAAACAAACGATTGCTTCTTGTGAAAATATTTCAAAAGACTTGGCTCGAGTCGAAAGCGATTGGAAAGAAGCTTTAAAGAAAAAAGAGATTCAACAGCAAGAAAGACGCGAACTCGATAAAACCATACGTGAAAAAGAAATGCGTCTCGTGGAAAAGAACTTTCACTATCAAAGACAGAAAAACGATATCGAGCGTATTAGCAAAACCCTTGGCGATATAAAGGCCAAAGAACTTGAAAACGAAACTCAGATTTCGAAAATTGAAAACGAACTGGCTGATTTGAAAGCTAAGGCAGAAAAACTCGAAAAAGAACAAGAAGCTCTGCAAAAAGCGAAAGCTGAAATCGAGATATCAGCAAAAGAACTTCAAAAAGAACTTGAATTCGAAAAAAATCTATTTAGAGAACGCTCTAGCGAGCTTGCAATCTGTTTAGACGAAGAAAGAAAAACCTCCCACATTCTAAAAGTTTTAGAAGTCAAAAACCAAGAAGCGGTAAGTCTAGAAAGAAAATGGACAGAAGAGCTCAAAACTTTAGAAGGACAGCTTGCTCAATTTATTGAAAAAGAAAAGGTTTTAACGGACGATATTGCTTCTTTTGGAAAGAAAATCATCAAAGAAAAAGAAGACGTAGAAAAAGCCGAAAAATCCTACGTAGAAATCAAATCTACACTCGCCGAAAAGGAAAAATCGCTTGAAAGTGAAGAAGGCGCATTAAAGAAAATTAATGAGCTTGTTCAAGCTGACCATATTGCTTTAAGTCGATTTGAAACACTCGAAAATGAACTCAGACATCAATTTAGCGAACAATTTGGGGACATTGAGCTTAAGCCTTCCGATAAAGCGATTGATAAACTCGATAAAGAGATTCGCTCGCTCAAGCAATCCCTTACCCATTTCAGTGATGTCAATTTAAGCGCGACCGACTCACTCGATCAACATCAAGCGCGACTTGATGTTTTAGAACGTGATTTGAATGATTTAGACGGAGTGAAAAACGATCTGGCTTCACTTATTGAAAAATTAAGGGCCGAAAGCCGAACCCTCTTCTTTGAAACGTTTGAAAAAATTCGCGCTAATTTCAAAAAGAACTTCGGAATCTTATTTAATGGAGGCGAAGCGGATCTTGAGCTTTCTTCCGAAGAAGATCTTCTTAAGGCAGGCGTTGAAATTCAGGCAAAACCTCCGGGCAAACAAATGCGCTCAATCAACCTCCTTTCAGGTGGTGAAAAGTGCTTAACAGCCCTTGCTCTTTTATTTGCGATATTTGAAGTGAAAGCATCCCCTTTCTGTATCTTGGATGAAATCGATGCTCCCCTTGACGATACCAACGTAGGTCGATTTACTGAGATGGTTAAACACTTTAAAGATAAGTGCCAGTTTATCATTATTACCCACAATAAACGCACGATGGCCATGGCCGATATGCTTTATGGTGTATCCATGGAAGAAAAAGGCGTGTCTAAAATTCTCACAATGGAATTTCAAAAGAAAGAAGCGCAAAAAGAGGCAATGTTGGTATGAGAATCGGAATTCCAAAAGAAGTAAAAAATCACGAATATCGCGTAGGAATCACTCCTCAAACGGCCAGATCGCTTATTGACGCCGGACATGTTGTTTTAGTTGAGAAATCGGCAGGAGTTGCCAGCGGTTTTTCAGATGAAGCCTACTCTAAAATCGGCGCAAAAATCGTAACCGATGTTTTCGATGCCGACATGATTATAAAAGTTAAAGAGCCGCAAAAAAATGAGATTGATAAATTTCATAAAGGCCAAATTCTTTTTTGTTATCTACACTTAGCTCCGGATCCCGAGCAAACGAAGGGTCTTCTTGGAAAAGAAGTGGTTGGGATCGCCTACGAAACCGTTACCGACAAATTAGGTCATCTTCCTCTTTTAATACCCATGAGTGAAATTGCGGGTCGTATTTCTATTCAAGCAGGCGCCAATTATCTTCAAATTAATAACGGGGGTAAAGGTCGACTTCTCGGTGGAGTTCCCGGTGTTTTACCTGCTAATGTGGTGATTATTGGGGGTGGAGTGGTTGGAACGGAAGCCGCTCGCATGGCCCTGGGACTTGGCGCGAATGTCACTATTTTAGATAGAAGCTTAGAACGTTTAAGAACCCTTGATGCGCTTTATAATCCTTTAAGAACCCTGTTCTCTTCACCTAGCAATATTGAAGAAATCATTCCTACTGCAGACTTAGTGATTGGGGCGGTGTTGATTCCGGGAAAAATGGCTCCTAAAGTCATTACCCGTGAGTTAATCAAAAAAATGGATAAAGGATCCGTTTTTGTCGATGTTGCCATTGATCAAGGGGGCTCATCTGATACGTCTCGTCCTACCACTCATGATAATCCCGTGTATGTTGAAGAAGGTGTCACCCATTACTGCGTGACCAATATGCCGGGCGCCTGCGCAAGAACTGCGACCCAAGCGCTTACCCAAGCTACTATCCCTTATGCACTTATGATAGCTAACCTGGGGTGGAAAGAGGCTTTAAAAAATTCACCAGGACTAAGGGACGGACTAAATGTTTGTATGGGTCAAGTGACTCATCCTCATGTAGCTACGGATTTAGCCTACTTATACGTACCCCCTGAAACTTTCCTCTAACGCCATAAAGAAGTATAATTAATCTCGGTATGAGCTTCTTACCTCACGAGTTAGAGCCTTTCCGGGATCAAGCCGAAAATTATCTTCATGAAGGTGCGATCCAAGCCGTCGAATTTTCGGGTAGAACTTATCAGATCAATGTTCACGACAAAGAAGCAAATGAATCTTATTGGTCCTTTTTGCACTTGGATGAAAGTGGAGGGATTGCCGATTCGTTTTGTCTTTGTTCAGAAGAAAATGAATCCACTCATTGCGTCCATCTTGCCACTAGTTTTTTAAAGATCTACCATCATAGTTCTGAACCGCTTCACGTCCGTTACGAGAAAAGTTTCTTTAGAGCCCTTTTTTTAAATATCGATGAACGACTCGGATCCAATGTTAAAGCTTTAAAAAAAGAAAAAATATTCTCCATTAAAGCGCTTAATAAAAAAGGCGAGCACTTCATTTTCGATCTGGCCCAAAAAGGCATTCCTCCTACCGAAGAAAATTCTTTAAAATTCTCGGATCTTTCAGAAGAGGAACTGGATCAAATTCGACAGGGCGATATAAGCCCCAAACTTCATTATGAATTCTCTTTTTGGAGCGATCTGGCTAAAGCTTTGCTTTTGAAACATGAGAATAATGAAGCTTTAGAAGTTACTTTCAAGGGTGATCCCTATCCTTTAAATTTAAAGATTAAAAATAGTGATTTTGAAATTCAGTATCACTTAACAGAAAAAGAGCTCGCCTCTTTAATCCCCAAAATAAATCAGATTGATTCAAACTTAAAATTAATCGGTGATTTTAAAAGCCAAGTTGAAAAAGTTACCTTTGATCCAAATACCCAAACTTTTCACATAGAACTTAAAGAAAACAAAGTCAAATCAGATGCTCCTTCTTTTCACGGCTATCAATATAAAAAGAATGAAGGGTTTATATCTTCTTATGCACTTCCTTTACTCGAGCCTACTGTAAAAGAAACAGAAGCTTTCTTAGAACGTTATCAAAATGATTTAAAGTCCTATTTGACCATTGATAAGAAGCTTAAAAGACTGCAAACCGATGTTGAACTTGAAAAGGGATCTTTAAAACTTACGCCCTATCTCAATCAACCTGGCGATTTAAAAACGGATTCAAGCTTGATTGGTAATTGGATTTACCACAAAGGCCACTTCACAAAACTCATCGATCCTCCGAAAAATTTAAGTACTCGAATAATACCCAGGAATAAGGTTTACGATTATGTAATGACTCATCAAGCATTTTTAAACGGCATTGAGGGCTTTCACGTTCATCTACAATCCTTGGAAGCCGTTTTAAATTACGATGTCGATTCTCATTATTCGCTTAAAATTACAAGCAAACTTAAAAGCGACAACAAACAACTGGAAGAATTTGGATCGCTCGTTTATTTGAAGGACCAAGGATTCTTCCTTAAATCCTCTTTTGAAACAAACCTCCCTCTTAATACGATAATCCCCTCCGCAAAAGTCTCTCACTTCATTCGTTCTAACGAAAAAGATTTAAAACTCATTCCGGGATTCTTTATTGAGCATCCAGCCCTTAAACAATCGACCCTTATACTAAAAGCGGAAACGAATGGCATTTCCGTACGCCCGCATTATGAATGGGAAGAGCACTTTAAATACGCCGAACATCATTTTTTTGACGACTACCTTTATATTAAAGGACATGGCTTCAGTCCTATTACTTCGAGACATTTTATTCCGCTCTTCTTTCGTGAGCCCGTCGTCATTCATGAAGAGGAATATGCCCATTTCTTCGATAAAACCTTAAAATCTTTAGAACCCTTTATCGAAGGTTCTGATCCCAAACTGATCCCCATAAAAAAATTCCATTTATCTTTTAAATCACTTGTTTGGGACGAAGAACATAAATGCTATATCGGTAATTTAACGATAAATGACAGCTTTGCAATACCGGAAAAAATCAAACGTTTTAACTTTACTTCAATCGGAATGATCGATTTTGATCGATCACCCTTAAAAGACCTCATCTTAGATGCGGCAAAAAATCGCCCCTACTACTCAAGTCTTGACCTATTAAAATTGATCACTCTTTATGACCTTGAAATAAACCATCCGATATTAAAAGAGTTGAGTGAGCTTAAATCCCCTATTCCTCTACATCACGAAACTCTAAAGAGCACTCTAAGACCTTATCAGGAAATCGGAGTGCAATGGCTTTGGTTTTTATATACTCATCGTTTATCGGGTTTATTATGCGATGATATGGGGCTTGGTAAAACTCACCAAGCGATGGGGCTAATTTCTGCGATCAAAAACGAGCATCCGAAAGCAAAATATCTTGTGGTATGTCCCACTTCTGTACTACATCACTGGGAAGATAAGCTTAAAACCTTTTTCCCCTCGTTAAAAATATTTACCTTTCATGGCATCAAAAGAGAAATTAATCCAAATGCCGATTTAATTATTACGTCGTATGGCATTTTAAGAAACGATATCGAAATATTTAAAAATATTAGCTTTGAGCTGGCTGTATTCGACGAAATTCAACTCGCAAAAAACCATTTAAGCCGCATCAACAATTCCTTAAAACAATTAAAAGCTACAACTAGAATTGGATTAACGGGTACCCCTCTTGAAAACCGATTAAGAGAGTTAAAATCATTATTCGATTTAGTATTACCTGGTTTAATGCCCACAGAAAGTAAGTTTCTTGAACAATACATTAAACCGATTGAAAGAAGTGAAAACGTAGAAGCAAAAGGTGATCTCAATCGCTTAATCAAGCCTTTCTTATTAAGAAGAAAAAAAGAGGAAGTATTAACGGATCTTCCCGAGAAAATGGAAGAGATTTCTCACACCGATTTAACGGCTGAGCAGCGGGAGCTTTACAATGATGCGATCGCAAACGCACAAAACTCTATCATTAAAGATCTCTATGACGATCATAAATTGATCCCTTATATCCATATTTTTGCCCTTCTATCTAGTCTGAAAAAGATCTGCAATCATCCCGCTTTATTCCTAAAAAATCCTTTGGATTATCAAAAACATTCATCGGGAAAATGGGATCTGTTCAAAGATTTGATTGAAGAGGCTATCGCGTCCGATCAAAAAGTGGTCGTTTTTTCTCACTTCTTGGGAATGCTTGATATCATCGAAGCCTATTTATCTTCAGAAGGCATTGGCTTTGCTTCTTTAAGAGGTGCAACCGTAAACCGAAAAGAAGAAATTCAGCGTTTTCAAAACGATCCCTCCTGCCGAGTTTTTGTTGCTTCCCTTCAAGCCGGGGGTCTTGGTATTGATCTTACAAAAGCCTCAGTTGTAATCCATTACGACAGGTGGTGGAATGCTGCGAGAGAAGACCAAGCCACTGACCGGGTTCACAGAATCGGTCAAACTCGTGGGGTTCAAGTATTTAAGCTTGTTACTCTCAATACCTTAGAAGAACGTATTCACGAAATGATCGAGAAAAAGAAACGGCGTATGGAAGAGATCGTAGGAGCTGACGACTCTCAAATCATCAAGACCCTAACTCGCGAGGAGTTAATCGAACTTCTTAGAAGCTGATTGCTAGTTTTTAAAATTTAGTTAAAATAAAAATTTGTCATAAGAGGTTGTTCATGAAGGTCGTAATTATCGGCGGATGGGGAACCATCGGGCAAGCCGTAGCAAACGAATTAAAATCGAGACATGAAGTTATCATTGTGGGTCATTCAAAAGGGGATTACACCTGCGATATAACCTCCATCGATTCTTTAGATAAGCTCTTTCAAAAGCTAAAACCCTTCGATGCCGTTGTTTCTGCAACTGGAAAGATTCATTTTGAACCTTTTTCTAAAATGACCCCGGACAAATATATGATAGGACTTAAAGATAAGTTGATGGGGCAAGTCAATATTGTTTTAACGGGTCAAAAGTACATTAATGATAAAGGCTCCTTTACTCTAACAAGCGGCATTTTATCAGAAGATCCTATCGTCACCGGAACATCGGGTTCCATGGTGAATGCGGCTCTTAACGGATTTGTGATCGGTGCAGCGATTGAACTTGAACGGGGCATTAGAATCAATGCTGTCAGCCCTACTGTAATAACGGAATCTCTCAAACAATATGGATCTTATTTTAGAGGCTATGAATCGGCTCCCGCTTCAAGAGTTGCACTTGCCTATAGCAAAAGTGTTGACGGCAAACAAACGGGACAAATTTACAGAGTAGGTTGATAGTGAATCCTATTGAGCTTAGTAAAGCAATCGAGCACGAAAGTCAAAAATTTGAAGAGTGCTATTTATGGCTTGAAAATAGCATGCCGAAGCTCTTTTTTGATGAAGTTTCGCAAGATAATCTAATGCTTATTACCCATAACTTGATGGGTTTTGATTTACAAGACTACTACTCGACAATCAATTTAAAAAGAGCCGTTATCGTGATGTGCCTAGATTCCGCCGATGCGGATCTAAGGATATTGTCAAATTATGCCTCTTACGGAATTAAAAACTATTTAACCTTCGTTTCGAAAACACCGCCTCCAAATTCATTAAATAACGCAAATCTACGAATTGCCGTTATCTATTTTACGGAAGAGGATGAAACGTTTGAGCCCTTTAAATTTGAAGCCAAAGAAGAGTTATTTAATCAATTAAAGAAAAGAAATCCCACGCTGAGTGAAGAGGCTTTTAACCATCTCATTAATCAAATTAATACTCCTTTTTTAAGATCATTGTCACTTGAGCGATTAACGCTTGCTTTAGACATGTTTTTTCGCGCACGCACACGTGATAATTGCCAATACGAAGTAAGATATGAAGAAGATTGGAAAGAAACCGGAAAACCTTCTTTACAATTAGTTTTGGCCTGGAAAAACACTCCCAAATATAACTTTTTATATCGACTGGCGCTTGTCATTCATAGATACGGCCTTGTTATGCAAAGGGTAAATGCCACCTATATTGATCCCTACAGTTCGAATAGTATTTTAATCATGTCACTTGCCCTTCATGGAGCGAATGGACAAGCGGCCTGGGAAGTCGCAAATATACCTGATTTTCTAAGGGAATTTGCAACCGTCAAATATTTCGCGAGTTTTGATATTTTTGATGAAAAACTTGTTTCAAGAGGAATTGTTCCCGGCGTCATCGGTCACTTTTTAAGAGCCGCAGCGACTTTTATCCATCAGGGCCTTGTTCACATCGATCCAAACTTATATACCCTCGAGAACGTTGAAGAGGCACTCGTTAGCAATCCTGAACTCACACAAATACTTTCAGAGTGTGTAAGATTAAAGTTTCATCCGACCGAAAATGATTTTGCGGCCTACAAAAAACTGCGTGATGAGCTTCAAAATGCTGTCACTAAAATGGATACAGGTAATATTGAGACCGACAATCGGAGAAAAAACATTTTAAAGACAGCGCTTAGCATGGTCGACAACTGTCTTAAAACAAATCTCTATACTCAAAATTATACCGCTCTAGGTTTTAGACTCGATCCTAAATATTTGGATGAACTTCCTTTTGATCGTACTCACAAATTTCCTCACCTCCCATTTGGTATATTTTTTATAAAAGGAATGCACTACTTCGGGTTTCACATTCGCTTTAAAGATCTGGCGAGAGGGGGCCTGAGAACCGTTCTTCCGGAAAAATCTGAGTTTGTCGTTTCCGAAAGAAATCAAATTTTTACAGAATGTTACAACTTAGCCTTAACTCAACAATTCAAAAATAAAGACATTCCTGAAGGAGGAGCAAAAGGGATCGTATTTTTAAAACCTGACGATCAAATTACTTCTGAAATTGACATTTTAAAAAGAGAGCTCGGTCTTAGTAAAGCCCCTGCTGAGATTGCCGATGAAAAAATCACTCGTTTTAGATCCGAACAAAAAGAAGAATATCTACACCAATCTCAACGATCCTTTATTGAAACCCTTTTAACGCTTGTAAATTGTAATCAAGACGGTGTTTTGAAAGCTAAAAATTTGGTGGATTATTATAAAATTCCGGAATACCTCTACCTGGGTCCGGATGAAAATATGCATAATTCCATTATTCAATGGATTGCAAACACAAGTAAAAAAGTAGGCTATAAACCGGGTTCCGCCTTTATCTCTAGTAAACCCTCAGCCGGCATTAATCATAAAGAATATGGTGTTACTTCGCTGGGAGTAAATGTTTATGTCGAACACCTTCTTAGGTATTCGGGCATAGATCCTCATAAACAATCCTTCACCGTAAAAATGTCGGGGGGCCCTGACGGAGATGTGGCGGGAAATCAGCTTGTGAACTTTTACAAATATTATCCTGACACAGCAAAAATTATCGCGCTTATCGATGTATCAGGAACTATTTACGATCCGCTTGGACTCAATAAAAAAATACTCTTCGATTTATTTCATAAAAAACAGCCACTTCGATTTTATCCACCTGAGAAATTAAATGACGGGGGCTTTTTGCTCGATCTTTCAGCCAAAAAACAAGACACGGCGTTATCGATACAAACCCTTAAGCTCAATAAAACAAAAGGTAGTGTCGTTGAAGAGTGGTTAAGCGGATCTGAAATGAACGCCATTTATCGTTCTACGGTTCATAAGACCGTCGCCGATATTTTCATTCCTGGAGGAGGTAGACCCCGCACTTTAAATGAACATAACTATAAAGAGTTCTTAGATGAAACAGGCAAACCGACTTCCTCTTTAATTGTAGAAGGAGCCAATCTTTATTTAACCCCGGGAGCGAGAGAAAAACTAGAAGCGCTCGGGTGTTTAATTATCAAAGATTCTTCTGCAAATAAAACAGGAGTTATTTGTTCTTCATTTGAAGTTCAATCGGGCCTTGCGATTGGTGATGAAATGTTCATTCAGTATAAAGAAACGTTAGTGAAAGAGATCCTAGAAAGATTGAAAAAATTTGCTGAGTTCGAAGCCAATCTTTTAATTAACACTCATCGAGAAACGGGCCAAAGATTAACAACCATTTCTTCCCGAATTTCTGAAAGAATCATCCTTTTTACGGATCAGATAATGGAGTATTTAAAGGATAAAAAGCTTAGCTCCGATCCAAACGATCCTCTAACTGCCACCTTTTTAAACTATTGCCTTAAGACTCTAAGGCTCAATTTTCAAGATAAACTTTTACACGAAATCCCTGATAATCATAAGAAAGCCATCATTGCCACCCAGCTGGCAACCGATCTCGTTTATCATAGAGGACTTAATTGGTTCCCCTCTGTCGTAGATATTCTCCCCATCGTTCTAAAAGAAGGTAGCACTCGATAACTCAGAGTGCTAATTTTTGATTGACCTTTATTTTTTTCACAGGCCATAATTAAGGTAGAAGTAAGGAAAACCCCAGGTAAAGGGGCACATTTTTTCTTAGAGGGATTATGGCAAAAACACTAGCTCCCCCCGCATCAAAAAGATCTAGCAAGAATGAGAGGGAGCAAAAAGTTTTAATCGGATTAGTTGAACATTATATTCAAACCGGAAAACCGGTTGGCTCCGTCACGCTCAAAGAATCCGGCTTTGAAGATTTAAGTTCCGCCACCCTCAGAAACTACTTTGCTTCGTTAGAAGCGGCGGGTTATTTAACTCAGCAACATGCATCGGGCGGCCGAATTCCCACTCATCGGGCGTTTAAACTCTACGCAAATGAAATGGCAAACGACGGAATTATTGATTCCTCCATAGCGAAAGAAATTCAAGCCATTGGCCACCTCGAGACAAAGGAAGTTATAAAAACCCTTCAAACGCTTGCCGACACTCTATCAAAATTATCCGGAATCGCCTCCTTTATCACTCTCCCCCGTTTCGATCATGATACGATCCTGGATGTAAAAGTCGTTCCAATTGATGCCAGCCGACTGCTAGTGGTTTTGATTACCGATTTCGGACAGATACAAACCGAAACGCTTTACACCGAAATCCCCATCCATAATTTTGGCGCTAAGAGAATTGAAAACTATTTCAAATCTCGCCTTTTCAATTTAGCTCTTCCTGAAAACCTAGAACCTGATGAAGAGATAATCGCCAAGAAATTTTATAACGAAGCCATGGTTCGTTATCTAGTTGGATCTACTCAAACAAAAGATGAGCGCTTTTTTAAAACAGGATTTTCAAGACTCTTAAATTTTCAAGAATTGCACGATCCCTCATCGCTCACTTTATCCCTTCAGCTTTTTGAAAATGAATCCTCGTTAAAAATGATCAGTAAAGAAGGAATGAAACAGAATAGATTGCGCTTTTGGATTGGTGACGATCTTTCAGGATTTACTTCGGTAACGCCCGATCTTGCTGTTTTCACGATTCCTTACTATGTAAATAGAAGAGCCGTTGGCGTTCTTGGTTTGTTAGGTCCTTCCCGCATTCCCTATAGAGAAATCTTTGGTTTACTACACACTGCTTCCGATGCGGCTTCGCATCTACTAACACACAACCTCTATAAATTTAAGATTCACCTCCACAATTCCTTCTTTCTAGAAGGACCCGAATTTAAACTACTCGAAAATAAGGCAAAGAAATGACCGAGACACCGGAATCACAAGAGACGTCTCAGGAAGAGAAAAAAACGGAAGTAGAATCTCTTCAAGAACAGCTGAGTGATTACAAAGATAAATATATGCGCCAGCTTGCTGAAATGGAAAACATGCGCAAAAGGCTGCAAAAAGAAAGACAAGAGATGACTCAATATGCAATGAGCAATCTAATTGCCGACTTTTTAAGCCCCATCGATCATATGGAAAATGCGTTAAAGCATACTGAAAATAGCTCCGATGAAGTGAAACACTGGGCCCTTGGCTTTAAGATGATTCTGAATCAATTTAAAGATGTTTTAACAAGCAACAACGTAAAAGCAATGGATTCAATGGGCAAAGCCTTTGATCCAAATAATCATGAAGCGATCGAAATGATCGAAACTGACGAACACCCTCCCGGCACTGTTGTTGAAGAGTGTCTTAAAGGTTTCAAAATAGGTGATAAAATTATTCGTCCGGCACGCGTTAAAGTCGCAAAAGCACCGGCTAAAAGTGAATAGGTAATATATGGCAGAACAAAAGAAAAGTAAAATTATTGGTATAGACTTAGGTACGACAAACTCCTGCGTCGCTGTGATGGAAGGTGGTCAACCTAAGGTTATTGCTAACGCTGAAGGCTCAAGAACGACGCCCTCTGTCGTAGCTTACAAAGGCAATGAAAGAATTGTCGGTATTCCGGCAAAACGTCAAGCCGTTACAAACCCAGAAAACACGATTTACTCATCGAAGCGTTTTATCGGCCGTAAGTATAACGAAGTTTTGTCTGAAATCAAAAACGTACCCTACAAAGTGGTCGCAAACTCTAATGGGGATGCCGTTTTTGAAGTGCAAGGTAAACAAATTTCTCCTGAAGAGATCGGCGCCCAAGTTCTTATTAAAATGAAAGAAACCGCTGAAGCTTATTTAGGTGAAAAAGTCACTGAAGCGGTCATTACCGTTCCTGCATACTTTAACGATTCGCAACGTCAATCGACAAAAGATGCCGGCCGGATCGCAGGCCTTGATGTAAAACGTATCATTCCTGAACCCACCGCAGCTGCATTAGCTTATGGACTTGATAAAGAAAAGACCGATAAGAAAATCGCAGTATTCGACTTAGGGGGCGGTACCTTCGACATTTCGATTCTTGAAATCGGCGATGGCGTATTTGAAGTACTTGCCACAAACGGCGACACCCACCTCGGGGGTGATGACTATGATAACGCGATCTTGAAATGGCTTCTTGAAACTTTCCAGCAAGATACAGGTATCGATTTAAGAAACGACAAGATGGCGCTTCAACGTCTTCGTGATGCGGCTGAAAAAGCAAAAATCGAGCTTTCGGGAACTACACAAACCGAAATTAACCAACCGTTCATTACCATGGACGCGACAGGCCCTAAACACTTAGCGATTACATTAACCCGTTCGAAACTTGAACAGCTTACACACGATCTTACTGAAAGAACCCGTGAGCCTTGCTTAAAAGCATTAAAAGACTCCGGTCTATCTAAAGACGATATCGGCGAGGTCATCCTCGTTGGCGGTATGACTCGTATGCCTTCTGTTCAAGATATTGTGAAAACAATCTTCGGCAAAGAAGGTCATAAAGGGGTTAACCCGGATGAAGTAGTCGCTGTTGGAGCCGCTATTCAAGGGGGCGTGTTAACCGGTGCGGTCAAAGACGTTCTTCTTCTTGACGTAACGCCTCTTACCCTTGGTATTGAAACCATGGGGGGTGTGATGACTCCGCTTGTTGAAAGAAACACAACCATCCCTACCCAGAAGAAACAAATCTTCTCGACCGCATCAGACAACCAACCGGCGGTAACGATTCGTGTCATTCAAGGGGAAAGAAAGATGGCCGACGACAACAAAGAGATCGGACGCTTCAACCTCGAAGATATTCCTCCTTCACCAAGAGGCATGCCTCAA
>JAGVJG010000107.1 GCA_020051235.1 Parachlamydiales bacterium
GATTTCGACAATCAATATTGTTCCGAGTACTTCACATCGTTTAACTTTTATCTTCTTTTTAAACTGTTCGTGCTTCGATTGAATAAAGCTACGCGCCTTTTGACATTCTTCATTTAGTAATAGATCAAGGCTAGCGTTGGCGGCGGCACATGCCAAGGGATTTGCCGTATAAGAATGGCCATGTAGAAAAATCTCCTCATAAAAGCAGCATTTTTCTTTAACGAGTGTAGCGCCTAAAGGTAAATATCCCCCGGTAATCCCTTTTGAAAGACATAAAATATCGGGATTTAGTTCATTCGAGATAAAGAGAGGTCCCGTCCTTCCAAAACCGGTCATCACTTCATCTGCAATGGTGATGATCCCTTTTTCCTGACAACGTTTTACCATTTCTTTTAAGGCTATTAAAGAATGGGTGATCATTCCCCCTGAACCTTGCAGATGGGGCTCAAAAATAAAGGCGACCGGATCCTTAACTTTATCAAATTGACTTAGTGTTAGATCTTCTTGACCCGGTAGTGGAGGGTCGATTGATTCCACTTCAAAGAGATACGGCCAAAACGGTTTGTTAAATTGATTTTTGCCGGAAGCAGACATGGCGCCAAAAGTATCTCCATGATAACCCCCCTTAAAAGAAACAATCTTCCCGCCTCCCTTCAATTGAAATACCATCTTAAGTGCCGATTCGATTGCAGTTGATCCATTATCAGAAAAAAAGACTTTATCAAAACCCGTTAATGCCAAAAGTCTTTCCGCCAATTGTATCGCTTGAGGATGTGTATAGCCGGCAAATATCACATGTTCAAGCGTCTCTAACTGCTCTTTTATTTTTTTATTAATGTAGGGATGACAATGTCCATGCAGATTGACCCACCACGATGAAATGGCGTCAATATAGCGATTTCCGTTTTCATCAAAAACATAGACTCCTTTTCCCTGCACGATAGGTATCGATTTATTATTCAGAGAAGTAAACGGATGCCAAAGGCATCGATCACGTTCAACTAGAGAAGCCATTCTTTCGCCTTCTCGTGTATAAACGCTCGATCAATGACTTTTTTCCAAGGCAGTCTTCCTATGCAAGGGACGTTTGCTTTTTTAAGCAGCATCTCTTCGGTTTGAAAATCGCCTTCTCCGTTAAAAACAATTCCTTTTAATGAAATGCTTCTCGCTTTAAGGGCTTCTACGGTCAACTGAAAATGATTTAAACTCCCTAGATAGTGACGATGAACTAACACCCATTCGGCGGGCCAGTTAATCGCCATATCGATCCAGTTTTTTTCATCAGACAAGGGAGAGAGAATTCCTCCCATTCCTTCTATTACTAAAGGATCTGAAATATGAGGACATGCAATCTCATTTATTGAAATGCCTTCCATTCGCGCGGCCAGATGAGCCGATCCCGGAAACTGTAGACGATAGGCTTCAGGAATAAACTTTGAGTGGGTTCTCATTTGGTTAACCCAATCGGTATCTCTTGAATGTCCACATTGAACCGGCTTCCAGTAAGTTGCATTTAAAGCTTCGCACAAAATGGCCGAAACCACGGTTTTACCCACATCGGTGTTCACACCTACGACTATCAATTTTCGCATTGAATAAGTTCCTTTAATTCGTCGATTTGTTCTTTCGTGTTAAAACTATGAAGAACCACTCTTACTCCTTCTCCGCCCTTTTTTACGGTAGGAAAGCGCATATAGCGGATATCTATTCGATCTGATGCACGAGGCTTGGTTTTTATAAAATGAATCGGACTTTTTGAATTAAAGTAGTGGATGAGCTCTCTAATACGTTTCTGATGAATAGAGGCTTCTATCTCAAGTCGATTATAACTTCTCTCAATCGCTTTTAAGTTACAAAGAGGAAGCGCCGTACTATAAATGAGAGGCCGCGCATAATTGAGAAGGTATCTTTTCAGATTTGCGCTCCCCACGACACAAGCACCCAAACAACCCATTGCCTTACTAAAAGTATAAACTCTCGCAAAGGCATTAAGTTGGGTGGCGAGGCCTTCTCCTTTATTTCCATAAAGACCCGTTGCATGGGCTTCATCCACAATTAAATGGGCTCCATAACGATCACATAGCTTTTCGATTTCCTTCAGAGGAGCAAAATCTCCACTGATGGAATAAATTGATTCTACAATCACAAAACAAGGGGATTCACTTTTTTGCAAAAGTCCTTCTAGATGTTCAAGATCATTGTGTTGAAAAAACTGAAACGGTTTTTTAGATAATATTAATCCATCCCGAGTGGAAGCATGAATTTCTTCATCGCAGATAAAGCTTTTAGCAATATAGGTAAGGGCCGATATCAATCCTAGATTGGCGGTATATCCAGAATTAAATATCAGCGCCTTTTCCCCTAAGTGATAACAAGCGAGCTTTTCTTCCAACTCTTCACAAAAGGAGGAGTTCCCTGTTAAAAGTCGGGATCCGCTTGAACCTGATCGCTCGTATACTTTTTGGTTCGAAAAACCAAAGTAATCGTTGGAGGCAAAATCAATTTTGTTTTGAGAAACATATAAAGTTCTTAGCAGATCTCGTTTTGCTCTTTTATCAAGTATATCGTCGATCATTTGCATGGAATCAACTCGAACAATTTCAACATTTCGACATCTTGGTGATACTCTCGATTCGAGCGCGTTAGCAGTTTGTCTCCCATAAAAATGGAGTTGACTCCCGCCAAAAAGCAAAGGGCGTGCTCCTCCAGGGTTCGACCTTCTCTACCCGCCGACAATCTGACGCGCGCTTTAGGCATAAGAATTCGAGTGGTCGCTATCACTCTAACTAGATCCCAAATGGGTACGGGGAGTTGATTCTCAAGAGGAGTTCCTTTCACAGGAATTAAAAGGTTAATCGGAACCGATTCAGGGTGTTTCGCTCTTGTTGCCAGCGTATGAAGCAGCGACAGTCGATCGTCAATCGACTCCCCCATTCCAATAATTCCACCGCAACATACGCTGATCCCTGCTTCTTCAACTGCTTGAAGAGTTTGCAGTCGGTCGTCATAGGTTCTCGTTGAAATAATACTCGGATAGAAATCACGTGAAGTATCGAGATTATGGTTATAAGCAAAAACGCCCGCTTCTTTTAGACGTTTAGCTTGTTCCTCATCCAACATGCCTAGGCAACAGCAAACTTCTACTTCTAAACTTGAAATCTCCTTAACCATTTCCAAAACACGATCAAATTGAGTCGAGTTTCGAACATTTCTCCAAGCGGCTCCTAAACATATGCGAGTCGCCCCTTTTTCAATCGCCCTTTTGGCTTGATCCATAACCTCATCGAGTTTCATCAAAGGTTGGGCATTTACATCGGTTTTATAGCGGGATGATTGGGGACAATACTTACAATCTTCGGGACACCCTCCCGTTTTTATAGAAATTAACGAGCACATTTGAAGGTTTTTCGAGGAATGATACGCCCGATGAATGCTCGCGGATTTAAAAATCAGGTCTAATATAGGTAGTTGATAGAGGGATTTAACCTCTTCAAGGGTCCAATTGCTTCTTATTTCCATGACTTTAGAGAATATAACGGTCAAATATAAGTAATGTATTGCTTCATCGGCTTGAAAACCTAAAAACTAGTTTATAAAAACTAAAATCATTAAGCATGATGAAGAAAAAGTGTTTATACTTGTGATTTGGCAAAAACTAAAAATTAGGTTGATTTCATGTTAGAAGCATTTTGTGGTAATAAGAATATTCAAAAAGTTCTGTTATTTCTATTTGTGAACAACAAAGGGTATGGCACTCAGCTTCAACGACTTTTGAACACCCCATTAACTTCGTTACAAAATGCTCTTAATCGATTGGAAAAGGGAAGAGTTATTACCAGCTATAACGAGGGTAAAACTAAGCTTTACCAACTCAATGCAAACCATCCCCTATCCTTTGAGATTGAACAGCTTCTGAAAAAAACCTATACCTTATTACCCCCTCATGAGAAAAAGATTTTTTCCCTCGTTTCGCTAGATACCGCAGAAAAAAGATCTCATTACACGCAGCTCGTAGCTTTTTGGGAGCGATTAAAAAAGGTTAAGCAGTTCACTAAAACCGTTAAATCTCGCGCATTGATAGAAAACGGCTGGAACGGAAAGGGTTCAGGAGAGGTTATTGTTTCGATTCATTCCGACTCTGTCATCCTATTCCATGAAAAGGGGGTATGGGAAGGAAATATCAGCTTTAGCAACACCTTCCGCTGGACGCTCGATAGAACGACGGGACTCATTTCACTTGAACGGTTTAGGAATCCGGAGGACGCCTTTTTTCTTTTTTATTTGGCCCCTTCCGGAAATAACTTTTTAGCATCCGTAGAATCGCATCTCTGTGAGCATGATGTATATATGGCAACAGTACCTTGGGATCGCAACTCGATCGGCCTTCACTGGAGGGTGATTGGCCCTAAAAAAAACGAGGAAATGGAGTACAGTTACAAATAAAGATTAAGAGGTTTCCTATGACAAAAGTAGCGATTGTAACAGGCGGATCACGAGGAATTGGAAAAGCGATATCGCAACAACTCGCCAAAGATGGCTTTTATGTCGTAGTGAATTTTTCCGGTAACCAAACTGCCGCAGATGAGACGGTAAAAGAGATTAAAAATGACGGTGGTCAAGCTATCGCATTAAAAGGTGATGTTTCAAATCTTCCTGACATGGAAAAGGTCTTTGCTGAAGCCAAAAAACTAGGTTCTTTGGAAGTCGTTGTAAATTCAGCGGGTGTAATGAAAAATAGTCCGATTGCCGATTTAAAACTCGAAGAGTTTGATAACATGATACAAATCAATCTTCGAGGGACCTTTATTGTATTGGGACTCGCAGCCAAAAATGTCGCATCAGGTGGCAGAATCATTTCCCTATCAACTAGCGTTATCGCCCTATCGGCACCCAACTATGGTTCTTATATCGCATCTAAACTGGGTGTAGAAGGACTTTCACGCGTTTTGGCAAATGAATTAAGAGGAAAAAATATTACGGTAAATATCGTAGCTCCCGGCCCTGTCGGTACTGATCTTTTTTATGCGGGAAAAAGCCCCGAGTTAATTGAAAAAATGAGAAAACTTCCCCCGCTTGAAAGATTAGGAGAGCCCGAAGATATTTCTAAAGTAGTCTCATTCATAGCAAGCCCTGATGGCTATTGGGTCAATAATCAAGTCGTGAGAGTCAATGGTGGATACGCCTGATCTTGTACTCAAGAATGGGACTTTTATTACAATGGATCCGGCCTATCCAGTCGCACACACGATTGGGATAAAAAATGGGAAAATTAGCTCGATCGATGAAGACCTTAAAGGCAAAGAAACGATCGACCTTAAAGGAGCCTTTGTCTATCCCGGCTTTATCGATACGCATCTTCATCTTTTCTATTCAGGAATAGCAAAAAGCTATTTGCAACTTGATAGTTGTACAGACAAAACGGCCCTGTTAAATAAAGTTAAGGAACATTCGGCTAGTTGTAAAAGCGAGGATTGGATTTTAGGAATTGGTTGGTGTGAAGACACCTGGCCTGATAAATATTTACATGCTACCGATCTAGATTTTGTTAGCAACCCGGTTCTTCTTCGCCGAAATGACACCCATTTAGTTTGGGTCAATTCAAAAGCCCTTCAACTTGCCGGAATTGATGAGAATACAGTAGATCCTTTTGGAGGCAAAATTATTAGGGATGCCATCGGCAAACCCACCGGCTTACTCATTGATAGAGCCGCGCAAATTGTTTCAAACATAATTCCTGTGAATAATTCTCCTATCGATTTTATTCAAAAAGCGTCTGATGAATGCTTAGAGAAAGGAATCACAACGATTCATGATGCATCCATCGACGAAATGCAATTCACTCTCTTTCAGCAACTGGCCTTTGCAAATGCTTTAAAGGTGCGTTGCTACTTAATGGGAAAAGTAAATATTGATGAAGAAAACTCTCTTTTAGAAGCAGGCCCCCAGGACCTCGGCCCCTACTTAAAACTACGATGTCTAAAATTATGGATTGATGGGGCGATGGGATCGCGCGGCGCCGCTCTCATGGAGCCCTATAGTGATGATATAGACAATAAAGGGCTTTTACTATGGGATGACGAACGGCTAATACCTCTGCTTCAAAGAGCAAAAGAGAAAGGCTTTCAAGTTGCCATCCATGCCATCGGGGATCGTGCTTCAAACGATGTATTGAATGCCTATGAAAAAATTGGAGTTAAAAACCTGCGATGGCGAATTGAACACGCTCAACAACTGATAGAAAGCGACATCGCGCGATTCTACGAACTGGGTGTCATTGCTTCCATGCAGCCGCTACACGCAACGACCGATATGTCCTGGTTAGAATTTCGCGTGGGAAAAGAACGCGCAAATAAGGGCGCCTTTCTTCTCAATACCCTGCTAAAGCATAATACGCTTCTCGTTGGAGGATCTGATGCACCCGTTGTTGATATGAATCCGCTTCTTGGCATTCACGCAGCAATCACTCGACAAACGATTCATCATCAACCGGAAGAAGGATGGACTCCAAACGAAAAAATCTCAGCCTATGATGCCTTAAAAATGTACACCATAAATGCCGCTTACGCCTCTTTTCAGGAACACGAACTCGGATCTATCACAAAAGGAAAACTCGCCGATTTTGTCGTTTTACCCGACAACTTATTGACATGCGATCCAAAGAAAATACCCAGCCTAAAAGTGCTTCAAACCTATGTGAGCGGCAAGCTTGCTTATTCGTTAGTATGATCGTAAATATAGCTTGAGATCTGACTTTCATCTTCAAAAATAGGGAAGATGTCGTCAATCGTCGGCATGGTCGCGTTATTCACTACAACCATGTAGGCATATGTATGCCCATTTTTGCCTAAGATATATCCAGCGAGGGCTTGGGTAATAAGGAAAAGTTTTTGAGTAGCCAAATTAAAAGCGACGCCGGTTCCCGGCTTTGAATAAACTTTCCCAGCACCAGGGGAGTTTTTTGCAAAGTCTTCAAGCGAACCATCTTTTCCAAGAATGGGAAGGGCGTCTAAATATTTTTTATAGTGAGGCTGTTTTTTCATATATTCAAGTAGCGTAACTTCCCCTTGAGGAGAAAGGCGATTTTCATTGCCGCCTGCCGCATCTATAAACACAAAATTATCTATGGGCAATTTCACTTCATCATGAACAAAATTTCCAAAAAGAACCATTCCTTCATCAAACGTCTTTTTACCATTACTGGAAGCTAAAAGAAGAGGGATAAGATCGGCTCCAATGTTATGACTGACTTTGAGAATCAGTTTTACATATTCAGAAAGAGGAGGAGAAGTGAACAAAGCCACTTGTTCTGCAAATTGATAGTCTTTCACCGTTTGAGGCGCATTATTATTCGTAGGGTTCACTTTCACCCCAGCTCTATTCAGCGCTTCTATAAAAGCCGCTCTTGCAAAAGCTTTTGGATCCTTTATGTAGGAAACTCGGATAAGATCTTTTTGATCAGCCGCAATCGTTCCTTTGACGACGATGTTTTTCCCTGATTCATCCGACGTCACGGAGATATTAGATTCTTCACCGGCTTTTACCGTCTTTACTTGATTGTCGATCTTGTATCCCTTGATTTCAGGACGCCAATCAATTTTCGCTAAACTCCCCGCTTCACTTGGATTGATGATTAAATCGATCAAATTTTCGTTAATAAAGATCGGCGATAAAGTAAACCCTCTTTTCACAATGGTTTCAAACAATGAATCATCGATAACTACATCACCGTTAACCTGGCTTATTCCTTTAGCCGCCACTTGTTTTGCGAGTTCGTTTAAGCCAAATAAGGGATCTTCTTTTGTAAGAATAACACCGGGCACTTCGTTGGCGACAATGTGATCCATTTTGGTAAATTCAATCGTATTTGGATTTTTTTGCCTTCCGCCCAGCGTAAGGTCTCCTTGCGCAACCAACACTAAATTGCCATCCAACACTCCATTAGAAACCCTTCCGGTCGCATACACCGGCGTTTTAAATCTATAATCATCGCCAAAAGCGGCGAGCAATGAGGCTGTAGAAAATAATTTGCTGGTTGAAGCAGGAGAGAAAAGCTTATTTGAATTTAAATCGTAAAGGACTTTACCTGTCTCTAAATCTTTTACGTATAATCCCCAAATCGCATGGTCATATTTTTTCTGATCCATGATTTTTTGTATTTCAGGAGGTATTTCCGCGCTAATTAAGGACGCAAATAAAAGTAGAGAGATAATCCATTTCATATTCCTCTCTCATAGCTTGCTTAATGAATTAATTTACAGAAAAAAGGGATTAAATTAACGACGCTTTAGAAACACTAAAACTGCAAATCCCATGTTTGTTGAAGCAATCTTTTCCGATTTGCCATAGCTTTTTATAAATAGCCGGAGATTCGAAAACTAAAGTTCCTTTGTTTGGATCAAAAAGACAGTAGTTGTCGTTCCATTTAATTAAAACCGTTGCATGAGCGTAGCCCTTCGCTCGAAATATCCCTCTATAACATCCATCAGGTATTGCATTTATGAAATGGCCAAATTCTTCATCATATTTGGCATATGTATCTGTCGCATAAATTTGGGAGGGATCGAAATGGAGACCAAACCGATTGCAGACTTCTACTTGACGTTGCTCTTCAACTTGGGCAATCCCACATATCTTCATAGAGAGGCCCTTTTCTTTGAAATCCTTAAGGCGAGTTTTTAACTCGAGGCTTACTGCGTTCAATCGCTCAGAAAGCTGATCACTAGGGAGTTTGCGAGCTTCATCTTGCTGCTCTTTAAGCCATAACTTTATTTTGCTTTCATTCTCATTTAAAGAATGATCTAATTGGGTCTTTTCTTTTTCGATAAGTTGCGCACTACAAACAGCGGCATAAAAAATTTGCGCGACTTGAGCTTTTTCCGGAGCACCATTCACATATCGCGAACTCACTTCGCGAATGGCATCCAAGGGCAGGCATCCAGCCTTAATTCTTAATAAATATTGTTCAATAAAGTCTAAACTCATTCCTAAACATACGCCGTGTTCCGCCCGTTTGATTTTATCAAGCTTAAGTGGAATTTCCTCCGTTCCAATTTGAAGCCAATAATCAACAACGTCAGAACCATATCGTCTTCGAATGGCGTTCAATTCTGTGCTTGAAGAAGGAGGGATTACACAGCCATTATACGAGAAGTCAATGAGCGCGCTTTTATAATTAAAGTAGGAGGTTAAGCAGTGTCCCCCTTTATTAAATTGAAAACCAGCCATTGAATAGAGGATTTCAGACTTCTTTTTACTGAAAATTCTACAAACAAGGGAAGCGATTAATAAGGCAAGTGCGTAGACATTACCTTTTAAAAATTTTCCAATTACTCTTACAGCCTTACAATTTTTATCACAAAAAGGGGTCGAAGAGCTGCTATTAACAGTAAAAAACATAGTAAAATTATACACTAATTTTTAATAAAGTCTAATCAAACTTAGTTTCTAATTATACTATCGTAGTAATGCTTAGTGTATAAATTTAAAGACTTGTTGTGGACGATCTCTTTAAGAGCCTCTAATGATTCCATTTCTAGGCTATATTTACTTATATCATCTTCGATACTGCTCAAGTCAATTTGATCAACGAATTGACAACCTTCTTTAACACTAAAGAGTTGAAAAAAGGTGTTATAGACGTAGCTTCTCGCAAAAAGCCGCCTCTTTTCTTCGCGGTTCAAGCGCAAATTCCTCTTTTCATCTCGTTCGATTAAATTCTGAAGCGGGGTGTAGATAAGAATTTTAGTGACATTATCACCCTCAAACTCAAAACAAGGCTGAGCATCTATAATTAAGTTATGCCCTTCCTTCCTTAAAGCATTAATCTCCTCGGTTAATGCCTCGGAAGCCTGTGCTTCACCCACTAAATCAGCAAAATCATCCCAATCCAGTGTTTTAAATTGAGTTTGTTTTTCTAATTCATGGGCGTATGTAGATTTACCTGAACAAGAGGGACCATATATTAAAATGACCTGATTCGCTGTCAAACTAGAGAATAAAAATAAAAGAAACCAAAACTTTTTACACATATTTGAGAGCGCTATAATTATAAAAATTTCAAAAAATTGCGATCTAATTTCTTTGTTCTTTTCGAACGACAAGAAATAGAGTCAGAACAAGTAAAGGTAAAAGCAAATCGTAAAACCAGATA
>JAGVJG010000041.1 GCA_020051235.1 Parachlamydiales bacterium
AATTTCCTTTTTTATATTATTGGCTCTTTTAGCATACGAATCATTGCCTAAGTTTAAGAGACTTCTAATAAGGGGCTCATATTGCTCTTTCTTAATTCCTACACTTTCAAATAAACGAGAAAGGGTATTTTCAGGATCTTTTTCGAATTCTTCCTTAAAGAAGCGATGAATAGATTTATCTAATTCTTTTTCCCAAGTCCCTTTCGATTTATAGATGAGATTAGGATCATAAATCACGACAGGAAGCGTGATTATTGAAATAAATAAAAATTTGATTGCATGGGCAACATCTAATAATCGATCTTTTAATGTTGCTGAAGCGCAAAAGTTAAGAACATTAGCCGCGCTCGTTAATACATCTAAAAGAGCAAAAACGGGCATAGAAACCGCTTCAATCCTTTTATGAATAAACGCTTGTACCGCTCCCGTTACCACTCTTTCGTCGGTGTAATATGAAATCCTCGCCTTTTTTTCTTGGGAGAAACCATTTTTTGCGGTTCTAACAATTGATTCTGATGTATTAAATTTATTAATAAATGTTTGCATAACGTGCCAATATTTAATGTTTTATCCCACTAACCAACCAATAAAATAGCTCCAGAAAATACCTCTGGCAGCTCCATCCACTTTCGTTCGAATGGCTTTCCTTTTATCAATAACTTTTGCTTGAGGCTTATCGCTTTCGATTGATTGCGATAATCGTCGCGCTACTTCAGGGCTGTCGATAGTAATGACGGCTTCATAATCACTAATGTCGCTCTTCTGACCTAAATTATAGTTTCCAAGAATGACCTTGCTATCGTCTACTACCATCAATTTTGAATGGTAAAGACGATTAGTGTCTTGAACCTCGTAAAGATTATCAAACAAGGGGGCATGTTGACGATGGAAAAAGCGGAAGTTATCGACAAAGAAACGCTTATGTCTACTTCTGCCGAGCAAGTACGCTTCAGCTACGACGCCCTTCTTTCTCTCTTTTATAGCTTTTTTTATGGCAGGATGAGGGTTAAATAAGTAGTTTGAGATAGTAATCTTGTTTTCACTATTTTTAATAAGATCAACATAGGCATTTCTAATCGGATTTGAATGACGGTGTTCTGGCCCCCCTACAAAAAATTTAACTCGGCAGTTTTCCACTTTTTTAACGCATTTATCGAATTGAGCCATTTGAGCGGGATTGCTACCCTCAAGGGAAAAATATCTCCAGTGATCCCCTTTACCCATTCGATACTCCCAGATTCGATAGAGGGAGAAAAACTGCTGTCTCATTGTTTTTGCAACATCACCGGAACCTATCACATTAAAATCGCGGAAGCAGGGTTTAAGGAAGCGATCGGCAAAGGTTGTATGAGAATTATGTTTAGGCGCTGTATCGCTACACATTTTTTGGCTAATGCCGGATCCACCGATAGTAAAATATTTTCCATCCACAACCATCAACTTAACGTGATTATCTTCACTGGAAAGAGTGGGCTGTAAGGTTAAAATCCCTTCGGTGATCAAATATTCGAATTGCTGGGGAAAATCTTTTTTAAGTTTTTTAAGACAGACGCGATCCGCCGCTTCCAATAAATCATGGCTGACGAGCATATGGCATTTTAAATTTGGCTTTTCTTTTAATCTATCGCGAAGAACGATAAGAAACTCCCTAAAATAGGTTCCCGCAGCATAATTTAAAGAAATTTCTATACTGTTTTCCGCGGATCTAACTAAATTTTTCTTCCATTCAAACGTTTCTCTGACGGAATCAAGCGGGATGATGTCAGCTGCAGTTTCTTTCCCAATCTCGGGAATCTCGTCATGGGTCTCTTTAGGTTGAAATTCAAGTCTATATGCATGAGGATTGCAGGCTCGCATTAATGCATGTATGGCTTTAAAGGCAATACAAGCCGCAACTATAACCACCAAAGCAACCGATGCTATTATGGTGACAACGGGAAGGGAAAGCATCGCATAGGTCTTGCCGCACCATTCTTCAATCAAAAGCGGAAGTAAAAGCACGAAAGTGGGCAACGCTAAGAGCGTAATTTTACGAGCAGTAACGCTCCAACCATCGCTATGAATATCAATGTCAAAATTTTTGCGAGAGTTGCCAACCGCTTCGCCAAATCCTGGAATTTTGGTATTTATGTTCGCTTGCACGGGCACGAGCATAACATACGTTTGTTAAGCAACTATAAAGAATCCCACTTGATTACGTTAAGTAATTCCTTAGGAATGTCTAGTAAAAAGCGGGAAGGTTGAGAATTTATGGTCTGCCCCATCTGAGGCCGTTGTCTTGCCATTGAAAGAGTCAATTTTTCTTGAGCACGAGTTAAGGCGACATACATTAGACGCCTTTCCTCATCTATAGATCCTTCTTTTAAGCTTCTTTCATGAGGTATGATATGATCTTCAAGCCCGATTAGATAACAGTGTGGGAATTCCAAGCCTTTTGCACTATGAAAAGTCATAAGGTTAACGGCATCTTTCATGTCATCGTTACGAAAGTTATTCTGATTTTCGAGTAAGGTTTCAGCAATAAAATTCGTTAAATCCCCTGGAGCATTAGCAACCGCATTCATTAATTCTTCAACGTTTTCCCATTTAAAGAGTCTCATTTTATCGCTCTTTACTTCCTCTTCAATAGCTTTTTTAAGTGATATTCTATCGACTAAGGTTTTTAAGGCATCTACCGCAGAAGTTTTAAGATGTCTTTCAAAGCTATCTATAAGATCAATAAAATCGTGAATGCTCTGTTTCGTTTTTGGAGTAATCTCAATGGATTCGGGTAAATTCTTTAATACATGAATTAAAGGCAACTTTTGAACGCGGTTGTATTGGGTCAGTTTATCAAGGGTCCCCTCACCTATCCCTCTTCGAGGATAATTAATGATCCGCAAAAGAGCCGCTTCATCAAGAGGATTCAATGCAACGCGCATATAGGCCAGAAGATCTTTTACTTCTTTTCTTTCAAAGAACTCTTCCCCGCCATAGATTTGATAAGGAATGCCGTTGACCCAACTATCCCCTCGTTTCCAAGGTTGCTTAATTAGAGCTAACTCCATCTGACGAGACAAACGATTAGATCGATATAAAACAGCAAAATGAGACCAAGGAACATTGAATTCTTCTTTCAGTTTGGCAATGCGAAAGGCAATCGATTGCGCCTCTTCCAGATCGGTAGGTGCATGAAAAACTTCAATCTTTGCGCCAAGACCCTTTTTACTCCAAAGACGTTTTGAATGTCGGGTCGTATTTAGTTTAATAACGTGGTTCGCCGCTTCTAAAATGGTGTTGGTAGACCGATAATTTTGTTCCAATTTGATCACTTTTGCTTGATCAAAGTTGAGGATATTTTTTACTTCAGCTCCCCGCCATCCGTAAATGGATTGATCATCATCTCCTACCACACATAAATTGCGGGAACGGTCTGTCAATAACTCCGCTAATCGATATTGAATGGGGTTGGTATCTTGATACTCATCAATCATCACATATTGAAAACGTTGCTGATATCTTTGTAATACCTCGGGGTGCTTTTCAAATAAACGTACGGTTTCTGTTAATAAACTATCAAAGTCAAGTGCGTTATACGCGCGAAAGCCTTCTTGCAAACGATCAAAAAGGGTACGAGTAAAATTTTGATGCCACTCATTGTTGTCGGTAATAAGTGAGCTATCTAGCCCTTTTGACCTGGCTTTTGAGATTAAACTTAATGTGGGTGCAAGTGACGGAAGGTCCCCTTCTCTTTCAAGAAGATCTCTTGCAATCACTTTTGCCATACGAACGACATCACCCTCATCATAAAGAGAGAAGTTTTTGGTGAAGCCTAAATGATGAATCTCTTCTCGCAAAACGCGAAGGCAAAAACTGTGAAAGGTAGATAAAGTGGTTTTAGCCGCTTGCTTAGTTCCCACCAAAGCGCCTAGTCGTTTTCGCATTTCGGCCGCCGCTTTATTTGTGAATGTAAGGCCAAGTATCGCTTGTGGGGGCGTATTTAAACCTTGAATCAAATGGGCCATACGGTAAGTTAAGACTTTAGTTTTACCGCTGCCTGCCCCTGCAAGTATTAAAACACGGCCTTCGGTGGTTAAAACGGCATCTTTTTGTTCAGGATTTAGATCGTCGAGATTCATGATCCCGCCGCTTTAATATCAGCTGCAATTGCAGTTAATGTCATAAGCGAAGGATTGATTTTGGGTCTTATGTTAAAATGGGCGGCTTTGAGAGAACTTTGATTTAAGCGAAAAGCTTCACGAACGAGTCTTTTAAATTTATTTCTTACAGGCGCATCCCCAAATTTTTTGGTAACAGTAATCCCTAAGCGAGTAGGGCCTTCTTTTTGGGGGAGAATTTCGATATATACGGACTTACCAGAAAAGCGCACCCCTTGCCGGATAACCCGTTCAAACTCTCTTCGTTTGAGCAAGCGGGCGCTTTTTGGAAATGCATGAACTTTCACACGTGAGACTATACGCGGGTAAGTTGTTTTCTTCCGTGGCGACGGCGACGATTGACGATGCGGCGTCCCTTTTGGGTGCTCATACGCTTCAAAAAACCATGGCTTCTTTTACGCTTAAGCTTGCTCGGTTGATAGGTACGTTTCACTGTTCAGACCTTCAATAAAAGTTAATGGCACTATAATAGTCCTACGCCCCCTAAAAGGCAAGCTTTCTCTTGCTTTAATCGAGTAGAACCTATATTATTTCCCACATCGAAGATTAAGGATCGAAACATGAAAGTGAAAGCCTCAGTCAAGGCAGACCGCTCCAAAGGTGACATACTTGTACGCCGCCAAGGCCGTCTCTATGTTATCAACAAAAAAGACCCGAACCGTAAGCAGCGTCAAAAAGGACCTGCCCGCAAAAAATAGTAAGGAACTTAAATGGCCAAGAAGTCATCTGTTGAGAAGAATAAAAAACGTATTCGCATCGTCTCTCTCAAATGGAATAAACGTAAAGAACTTAAAGAAAAAGCAAGTGACCTGTCTCTCCCAGACGAAGACAGAGCCAAAGCGCGTGAAGCGCTCAATAAGTTACCCCGCGATGCTAACCCTATTCGTATCAGAAACAGATGCGAACTTACAGGTCGTCCACGTGGTTTTATGCGTAAATTTAAACTCTCCCGTCTCACGTTCCGTGAAATGGCCTCGATCGGCCTTATCCCCGGCGTGACCAAGTCGAGCTGGTAATCTCTTCAGGCGAGCATTTTTGCTCGCCTCTATCTCTCTTTCAAATTCCGAATTTTTCCCGTGTGCGTGCCCGTGCCCGATTCCCGTTAAACATTGGAAGTACCGCTAAAAAAGAAAATGGTTAATTCTTGATGAACGTCTCATAGTTCATAAGATTTCTACTCGAGAGTCGTCATAAAAAAAGCGGAGCTTTTTTCATGACAAATGTTCTTGTCGGGGCAACGCCCCCGCACCCCTCGGGCCATTTCTGACGTGCCCAAATCGCGTATAGCGCTGCTTCGCAGCTCTCGCTTGGGCAGGTAAAACCTAGTCGCCTTCGCTCGCATCCGCAATTTTGGCTACGCCATAAATGGCTCGGTGGCGCCCTGTAAGGGCGCTTGAGACCCGCCCTTAGAGGGCGGTATACAATATCTGAATTTACACTCGCCTTCGGCGAGGGCGGCAGGCCACCTGCCGCAATGTGACCGCCCTTTAAGGGCGGGTTAAAAGCGGAGCGACAGCGACGCCCCGAGGCCATTTATGGCGTAGGCAAAATCGCGTATGCGAGCGATGGGCGTGCTTTAGGCACGTTCGAGCGAGAGCCCTTGGCGATATACGCGATTTGGGCACGTCAGAAATGGCCCGAGGGGTGCGGGGGCGGAGCCTTGGGCAAGAACATTTGTCGGAAAATGCTTTAGCATTTTTTGACGAATCTCGAGAAAAAAATCTAATGAGTTGTGAGACGATGAAAAAGCTCTTTTTTGAAGGTACTTCCAAAGTTTGACGGGAATCGGGCACGGGCACGCACGCGGGCACGGGCACGGAAAACAAGCAGCACGGGAATTAATCTTTTAGTTCTTCAATGGAATTAGCAGGACTCCAACCTTCCATCCCCTCACTCCAGACTAAGGTACTATTATTGAGTGTACCATCATACAACTTACGTCTGAGAAGAGTAAAGGTAACAGGTCCCTGTTGCTTTTGATCATTATCTAAGTAGAACCAATCTCTTAAGCGAAGGCTTTTAAAGGTGTTGAGTAGAGGCTCATCTGCGATAACCTGCTCCTCGACGGGCTCCTCTTTAGGCTCGAGCGTTGGCAGGAAGAATAAGATAATCAAGCTGATAACGCCAAAAAGAGCGCCAAGGACGAACCAAAGGATCGGGTCCCGTCCCTTTATCTGTCCGTAATAGGCCGAAGCCGCCCCGAACAAGATCCATAAGCTTATGATCAGAATCATTGACATGCTAAATCGGATATAGAATATTAATTTCAGCATGATAGACTTAAAAGAAAGAGATGTCAATGAGGTTCCGATGACAAGCAAAAAACCGGCATACGATCCTAAGAAGGTCGACACAAAAGAGTTTGATATTCCCGAAACGCTTTTTGTGAGAGATATTGAAAATCAAGTATTTCAGGGAATCGTACTTCAGACCCTCGCAAAAATTTCAGGTGTCAGTCTGCTGGAAGATAACTTTATTGAAACCTTGCTCGGGAAAAATCCCGTCGCTCAATCATATAAAGGAATTTTAGCCGAACAAGATGCGAAATCCAATACGATACGAATCCGTATCGACTTAAATGTGCAATATGGAGTCTCTATTCCGGAGAAAGCAGAAGAAATTCAATCCAAAGTTGCTGAAGAAATAACGAAATTAACAGGGCTACATGTTTCTCAAGTCCATCTGGTGTTTAAAAACATTGTGACTGAAACGGCCAAACCCCTTTCACGCGAGATTGAAGCAAGAGCAAGAAAAGCGCTTGCCTCTGAAGAAGATTATAACGACGAGTTTTAAGATATGCTATATACCCTACTAAGTTTCATTCTGGCCCTATTTTTATTTGTGGTGGGTTTTTTGAGTTTATCTGTTGCCCTCTCTCCGTTTGCAAGAACGGAGGTGGTCTCGTTTATTCTTGAAAACAGCACTTATCTTTTATTGTTTGGAATTGTGTTTCTTACAATAGGAGCTATCTCGTTCTTCTATCTCGCTCAAAATTTTAAGCGTCGTTATTACACACTTAAAAGCGGGCAAGTTGAAATCGATGTTAGCGAAAGAGTCATAGAGAAGTATCTGCAAAATTACTTTAAGGAACTTTATCCTTTCAATGAAGTGCCTTGCCAGATTGATCTTAATAAGAAAAGAGCCGCGGTTATTGCGGATCTTCCTTATGTTCCTGTGCAGGAGCAAAAAGCTTTGCTTAGAAAAATTGAAGAAGATTTGACTTCTCTATTTAGAGATCAAATTGGATTTCGACATGAATTAAAGGTCTCGATAAGCTTTAGCCCTCAATGAGACCGCGCTTTACACCCTTTTCATCCCATTTAGAACTTGCCGAACGTTATTGGAGTGAAATCATCAACTCCAATAGCTTTGTGGTGGATATGACAGCCGGCAATGGACATGATACGCTAAAACTAGCCCAAAGAAAACCCGCCAGGCTCGTGGCAATCGATATTCAACCCTCATCAATTGAAAAAACGAAAGAAAAAGTAAAAGACTTTCCAGCAGAAGTATTAATAAGAGATCATTCTCTATATCCGGATGAACTCGATGATGAAACTGTCACACTGGCAGTATACAATTTAGGATATCTGCCGGGTGGAGACAAAACACTTACAACACTTACCAAGACAACGCTCATTTCTCTCAACAAGATGCTGGATAAACTTCAAAAAGGCGGCGCGTTATCTATAATGTGTTATCCGGGTCATGAAGAAGGAGCCCTAGAAGAAAACGCCATTCTAGAATGGGCCAGTCAGTTAAGTAAGGAAAAATGGATGGTCGTACACACTCGTTTTATGAACCGGAAAGACTCACCGAGTTATTTATGGATTGCGAAGGCACTTTAAGTCCAACCACCTCTTTATAACAGGCAATCAGATGTTCTACTCCTCGTATAGCGCGGTGCGGCTCTTGTTCGGGAGGCAGGTTTCTTCTTTTTGCAATCTCATTTTTAGATAAGTTTAATTCCTCAGGAAAAGCCATTCCCTTTTCTGCATTCTCTTTTGCAAGCAAAGCCCAGTACATGGAAGCAAAATCGAGCCAATGATAAGGCCAGTTCAATTTCTCTTGAGTATATACATCTATTAACTGAGTAAAGAACCCTCTATCGAATGCCGGATTTTGACAGATAAAAACCGATTTTAATCTTTTAACGTCCGCTTCCTTGAAAGCTTGAATGATTTCATCTGTCACTATTTGAGGATCCTTACCCTTCTGGATTTCTTCCCAGGTAAAGCCATTTATAGCGACTGAACCTAAATCCCTTTGATTCCAAGTGTCAACAGAATACTTTATTACGCTCTCGTAGCGTTTAATTTCTTGCCCTGTAGTTACATCTAGAATGATAAAAGCGATATCGATAGGCACGTGCCTTGTTTGATCCAACCCTGTCGTTTCAATGTCTAAAAAAACCGCTCTCATAAAAAAATTACTATAATGTTAGGCCCCAAATTTGGCAAAAATAAACTTATTATATAAAATTGAAAGATGCTTCGCTTTTTTTCGTTCGTCATGATGCGTTTCCGCTTCCCCTTTTCTCGCCCAGATGAGGTTGCAGATGCGCTTGGAGTCGATTTACCTAGATGCGGAACGATTGAGGGATTTATCACTCATTTACTGCAAAAAGGGACATATCCGCGAAATCTATTGAAAAACATGAATCGTAAAGAAGCTGAATCATTCTTTAACACGGCCTTAAAGAAAGAGCATTTTAAACAAAAAACTTTAATCTCCTACCTTTTCTCCCAGGGATGGCTCGAACTTATGCTTCTTTTTGATGATAATGGGAAGCTCAGGCGCATCTATATTTATCATAAAGCGACCCGCTCTTCCCAGGGCGTAGAAATTCCCTTGATCTAGAGCTTCTTTTTGTGCTATAATATTCCTAAATATCTGACAACTCACAAACGAGGGGATTCTTTAGATGTCTCTTGATAAAGGCACAAAAGAGGAAATTACCAAAAAATTCCAGCTTCACGAAAAAGATACCGGTTCCGCCGACGTTCAGATTGCTATCTTAACTGAGAGAATTGCCGAATTGACGGAGCATTTAAAACGGGCGCCAAAGGACCATACGTCCCGTTTATCTCTTCTCAAGCTGGTCGGCCAGCGTAGACGTCTACTTGATTATCTCAACTCGACGGACACGCGCCGCTATCAAGCTTTAATCACAAAACTTAAGCTAAGACGCTAAATCAACATAAGCCGGGAAAGCCATAAGCTTACCCGGTCTTGGACAGGATAGAAATCAGAGAGCCTACCTTGAAGTAATTCGAGGTAGGCTTTCTGAATTCTATCTCTCCTTTCCAAGAAAAATAATTATTATTTTAAGGAGATCTTTCCAATGTCATTGGAACGAAAAACGATTTCAGTAAAAATCGGAAACCGAGAGATCCACTTTGAAACGGGTAAAATTGCCCGTCAAGCTCACGGAGCCGTCCTTGTACGCTGCGGCGATACAATGGTATTCAACACCGCTTGCGCAAACCCTGCGCCAGATGATAAAATAGACTTTCTTCCCCTAAAAGTAGACTATCAAGAAAAATTCTCCTCCGTTGGTAGAACCCTAAGCGGTTTCATCAAAAGAGAAGGACGCCCAACCGAAAGAGAAACACTCGTTTCTCGATTAATTGATCGCCCTTTAAGACCGATGTTCGAAGAAGGCTACTACAATGAAGTACAAGTTCTTTCGTATGTTTGGTCGTTTGATGGACAAAACTCCCCTGAACCGCTCGCAATCTGCGGGGCGTCAGCGGCGCTTGTGCTCTCACACATCCCACTTGTAAAACCAGTAGCGGGTGTAAGAGTCGGCTATATTAATGGGGAATTCATCATAAACCCAACTGTCGATGAGCAAAAACAATCAAAACTCGACTTAATGCTTGCCGGTACACACGAAGCTATCTTAATGATCGAAGGCTTCTGCGACTTCCTTACTGAAGATCAATTATTGAAAGCTCTCGAAACGGGACATGCGGCTATTGCTAAAATTTGCGAAGCATTGAGCGATTGGGCAAAAAGCATTGGTAAATCTAAAGATTTATCGCAGTTACGTAAAATTAATCCTTCAACATCAACCGAAGTTGAAAGAATCGCAGCTCCTCTCTTAAAAGATGCGCTCCGTATTAAAGAGAAGAAAAAGCGTGAATTCGCTCATGAAGAGATTAAGCAAAAAGTATTTGCTACCCTTAATCCGAATGGCGACACCGCTAATCACACTCCTTTTGATATTGAATATACATTTGGAAACCTCTCTTCCGACATCATGAGAAAAATGATCTTGGATGAAAACGTTCGTACAGATGGAAGACACACAAAAGAGATCCGTCCGATTGATATCGAACAATCCCTTCTTCCTCGTGCACACGGCTCCTCTCTCTTTACTCGCGGAGAAACCCAAGCCCTTGCGGTTTGCACACTCGGCGGCGAAAGCATGGGACAACGTTATGAGTCGTTAGAAGGCGAAGGCTCACATAAATTCTACTTACAATATTCATTCCCTCCATTCTCTGTTGGAGAAGTAGGAAGAATCGGCTCTCCAGGTCGTCGTGAAGTAGGTCATGGTAAACTTGCGGAAAGATCACTCGTTCCTACTCTTCCACCAAAAGACAACTTCCCTTACACAATCCGCCTCGAATCTAACATTACCGAATCTAACGGATCCTCCTCGATGGCCTCTGTTTGCGGTGGTTGCTTAGCATTAATGGATGCCGGCGTTCCTATTAAACGTCCCGTTTCCGGGATTGCAATGGGCCTTATCTTAGAAAAAGATCGTTTCGTAATCTTATCTGACATATTAGGTCTTGAAGATGCGCTAGGCGATATGGATTTCAAAGTCTCAGGTGACCATGACGGTATCACTGCTTTCCAAATGGACATTAAAGTAGAGGGCATTACCCTTGAAATTATGAAAGCGGCCCTTGCTCAAGCAAAAGAAGGCCGTATTCATATCCTCCAAAAAATGTTAGCGGCTTGCCCTAAACCGAAAGAACAAATGTCGGTTTACGCTCCACGCATTGAAACCATCCGCATTAAACCAAGTAAGATTGGTGCGGTTGTAGGCCCAGGCGGAAAAATGATCCGCAAGATTATTGAAGAAACCGGCGTTGAAATTGATATCAACGATGAGGGACTTATCTCGATCGCTTCTTCTGATCTTCAAGGTATCGAAAAAGCTAAAGCGATGATTAACTCGATCGTTGCAGAGATTGAAATTGGCAGAACTTATCAAGGTAAGATTACTTCGATTCAAGACTTTGGTCTTTTCGTTGAAGTGCTTCCTGGAAAAGAAGGCCTTTGCCACATTTCCGAATACGATGTCGCAAGAATGCCTACTCTCAAAGGAGTAGTAAATATTGGCGATCCTATTACTGTAAAAGTTCTCGATATCAATGAAAGAGGACAACTTAAACTTAGCCGGAAAGCAACGCTTGCTGTCGAAAAAGGCTAATCTAGCTTAATACTTCTAAAGCCGATAGAACATTTAATGTTTCTATCGGCTCTTTTATTTTTGATTGCTTCTTGCGTAAATGGATTTACTTTCATATCTATTTCACAATCTTGGGCTAACTCATATAACACGTCAGGTATATGTCTAAAGCAATTTTCTGAAAGCGTTAAAGTTTTTAGATTCGCAAGCCGCGAAAAATTTGTAGGTAAGTCGCTTATATAATTCATAGCTAAAAATAATCCCTGCAAATTTACTAATAATGAAAAACTATCCGGTATGACTTGAATAAAGTTATTCACTAATGTCAATCTTGTTAAATTAACCATAATTGAGAAGTTTGCAGGAATGACTTCTATAGAATTATGCGACAACAAAAGCACACGAGTTGCAACATCAAATGAATCGATCTTGATCTCATATTGAGTTGAACAACAAAGGTTGACAGAATCGCGCAACACGTTTGTAAACATATTAATTAATCTACTTGGTTCGAATATTTAAAATCGATAGTATGGTTTTCATGCGTTATCTCCTTCTACTTTTACTGCTTAGCGGTTGCGCGCAATTAGAATACGATCCCGCTTTTGAAGGAGATGTTTCTTGTGGCCAACAAGAGCCCTACGAATTTAAATCCTTTCCCCAATGTGAAATTGAACCTGTCGACCTAGCAGAGATCAACGAATACAAGAAAGGTTTAAGTTTAACAGAAATAATGAACTTAGCGCTTACCTACAACCCTCTAACTAAAAGGGCATGGGCACAAGCGAGGGCAGATGCACAAGCCTATCAACAATCAAAATCTCCTTTTTATCCTCAAATAGATGGTTACGGCTATTTTGATAATATTGATCAAAAAGTAGTGCTTCGACCGCAAGACCAAGCGTTTAATGGAGGAGCCAGTTTTGGCTATTATCGAACTTGGACAAACGAATTAAACATTTCCTATTTGATATTTGATTTTGGTGGCAGAGATTACAACACTCTCTCGTATAAAATGGCGTTGTTTTCAAGCAATTGGATACACGCACAGAGCATCCAAGATGTGATGAACAATGTGCTAACTGCCTACTACAATTATCTAGAAAATAGCGCTCTCTTAAAAGCAAAAGAATTAGATATCAAAGATGTAACCGCGAATCTTGATGTAGCTCAAGCATCTTATGAAGCGGGCATTAAAACCAAAGTGGATCTATTGCAGGCGCAATCGAATTTAGCCAATACTCGGCTTGAATTCGAACAGCTTCAAGGAATGGTCAAAATTGCGTTAGGACAATTAGCTACCTCTCTTGGCCTGCCAGCCAATACACCTTTAAATGTTGCAGAAATTCCCGAACAGCTGCCTGTGGGCGATATTTCTCAAAACGTAGATCAACTCATTGAAATGGCAAAGAAGTATAGGCCCGATTTAAAATCCTTTCAATCCAACTACATTCGCTCTTACTACGATTTGGAAGTCTCAAGAGCCCGCTTTATGCCTAGATTTACGGCGAATCTTAACTTAACAAAAGTCAACTACACACACAGTCCTTTATTGTTAAGCCATAACTACGACACAACAGTGGGTATAGAAATCCCCTTTTTTAATGGGTTCAATGACACTTACGAAATTAAAAAGCGTAACGAACTGATGAACTTAGCTTATCAAAATTGGGCGGAAAAAGAACAAGAAGTTGTATTAGAAGTATTAACTGCCTATAGCGACCTTGAAACATCGAGACAGCAACTTAAAACATCGGAAGAATTTTTAAAATTTGCCCAAGAGTCATACACATTAACATTCGAAAGCTATAAAGCAGGGGTCGTAAGCTTTGTTGATCTACTTGCCAGCCAAAGCCAAATTTCTACCGCTCGTGCAAGAAGAATTGAAGCAATAACCAACTGGGTAAGATCTTTGTCTAAAGTTTCATACACAGTAGGTATTTTAATGATTAATGATAATGGACAAAGTTTAAAGGGCTCTATGCAGGAGATTCAAAAAGAATGAAACGCTTAATTTTTATTTCTTTATTATTTTGCGCCTGTTCGCAAAATCCCGCTCCGGAAGCGCCTTCTTTTCCTGTATATGCCGCGAACCCCGTTCAAAAAAATGTCCCGGTAACGATCAGCGCCATTGGAAACATTTATGGCCTCACTAGTGTAGATGTTCGCCCTCAAGTAACCGGAACGTTAATGTCCACTGAAGTTATCCAAGGGCAAATGGTTAAAAAGGGAGAGCTTTTATTTATAATCGATCCTTCTACCTATCAAGCTTTATACGATAGAGCATCTGCAACGCTAGATAAAGATAAAGCTCAGCTAGAGTTAAGCAAAAAAAGATTAGAACGTAACCAAATTCTGATTAAAAAAGATTACGTGGCTCCTTTAACAGCAGAAGAGCTGCAAGCACAGGTCGCGATAAATGAAGCGCAGATCAAAATGGACGAAGCGGAACTCAATCAAGCTAAAATCAATTTGGATCGCACCAAAATTGAAGCTTTCGTAGATGGGAAAGTGGGCGCTTTCAGTTATTATCCGGGATCTATAGTCTCTCCAACCGATACCAATCCCATGACAACGCTTGAACAGATTAACGATGTTGAAGTTCGTTTCTCTTTACCTCAAAAAGTTTTAGATGAACTGCTTTCTTATTACCGAAAAGAAGATTTGGAGTTTGATATCCTCCCGGCAAAAGGAGAACGCGTAATTGGTAAAGGTCAGGTCTTTTTTGTTGATAACCACATCGATTTAAACACCGGTACTCTTCAAGTTAGAGGCGTCGCTAAAAATACAAATTTAGAACTTTGGCCGGGTGAATTCGTAAGAGTTCGTCTTATATTAACTATTAAGCCTGACGCTATCTTAGTGCCTCAATCGGCTGTACAAGTTGGCCAGCAGGGCTCGTATATTTATGTCATAAAACCTGACATGACGGTCGAAGCACGTCCTGTTAAACCTAAAGAAAAAATCGACGATCTAGTTGTAGTCGACAACGTTAAACTCGATGAACAAGTTGTTATAAAAGGGCAAATTAACCTTAAGCCGGGCAGCAAAGTGACGATCAAAAAGGATAATTCATGAACCTTTCTGAACCGTTTATTAGACGTCCCATCATGACCACCTTGGTCATGGTGGCCTTATTAATGACCGGTATATTCTGCTATATTCGTTTGCCCGTTTCTGATTTACCGAGCGTCGACTATCCCACTATTGATGTTAGAGTCGATTTTCCGGGCGCTTCTCCTGAAACCATGGCGAATACGGTAGCGGCTCCTTTAGAAAAACAATTCATGACCATTCAGGGAATCACGAGAGTAACTTCAAACAGCACCCTTGGCTCTTCGAGGATTACCCTTCAATTTGATGTTACAAAAAGTATGGATTCGGCGGCGCTGGACGTTCAAACCGCCATCAGTAAAGCCCAAGGAAATTTACCTCCTGATCTACCCAATCCTCCCACTTTTACAAAGGTAAACCCCTCCGATACTCCCATTATTTATATCGCTGTAACATCGGAAACGATGTTATTATCGGACATTTATAGCTACGCCTTTACCTTTATCGGACAACGTCTATCCACTATTGAAGGGGTAGCACAAGTTTTAACCTATGGATCTCCTTATGCCGTCCGAATTCAAGTAGATCCCGAACTTACTACTTCGCAGGGCATAACTCTTTTAGATATTTCTGATGCCGTTGTCAGAGGAAGCCCTAACTTACCGACGGGACAAATCGACGGCCTTCATCAAACTCAGATCATTAAAGTTGAAGGACAGCTCAAAAACGCTGAACAATTTAATCCACTCATTATTCGTTACCAAGGAGGAAATCCCGTAAGGATTGAAGATGTCGGAGAGGCAATTGATAGCGTTCAAAACATTCGTTTCAATTTAAAATATAATGATCACGGAAGATCCGAAAGAGGGGTCGTCCTCGCTATTCAAAGACAGCCGGGCGCCAATACGATTGATGTAGCCAGAATGGTTAAAGAAAGGCTGCCTCAACTTAAAGAACAACTCCCCGATTCTCTTAATTTAACCGTTGTTTATGACAAATCCCTTTCAATTGAAGACTCGATTTTTGATGTTAAACTAACCTTAGTCCTGGCTCTAATCTTAGTCGTATTAGTGATTTTCTTTTATTTAGGCAAACCTGCTGACACTTTGATTCCTTCGCTTGCAATGCCGATGTCGATCGTCATTACTTTTTGGTTTATGGACATGCTCCATTTTACCATCGATAATTTGTCACTACTTGCCCTAACTTTGGCGACAGGCTTTATTGTCGATGATGCGATTGTAGTTTTAGAAAACATTGTACGAAGGGTGGAATCAGGAGAAAGTCGGTTTCAAGCTGCTATCGAAGGATCCAAGCAAATTAGCTTTACGATTCTTTCGATGACATTATCGCTTGCTGCCGTTTTCATCCCTCTTATTTTTATGCAAGGGTTGATAGGAAAGATCTTTTTTGAATTTTCCTTGACCATGGTTATTGTTATTTTAGCGTCCGGCTTTATCTCACTGACCTTGACTCCCATGCTATCAAGCCGATTTGTAGCCGAAAGGGATGATAAACAAACTTCTTCCATCCAGCGTTTTTCCGATTGGCTGAATCATTCACTTTTAGAAAAATATAAAACTTCTTTGAAATGGGTCTTAAACCATCGAACCCCTACATTGCTAGTGGGTCTTGCATCTGTTATTTTAAGTTTATTTTTCTTCGTTCATCTACCTAAAGACTTTTTGCCAGGCGATGATATCGGCTTTATGATCGCCTTTACACAATCCCAGGAAGGCACTTCTCCGGACGAAATGGTAAAATTGCAAGATGAATTTGCCGATCAAATCAAAGATAATAAAAACATTAAGTGGTTTGTAAGTTTAGCGGGCTATCCGCAGACAAGGCAAGGGATCGCATTTATCGTTTTGAAACCCTATAGTCAACGCTCCCCTATCATGGATGTAATTCATGAACTCTACGGAACGGTTTCACAGATTGTAGGTTTAAATGCATTCGTTAAAAATATTCCCTTAATCGATATTTCGATCGGAACTCAAAATAGGGGTTCGTTCCAATATTCGATGCAGAGCATCAATGCGGACCTACTTTATAAATCAGCCGAAGTTTTTATCGATAAGATGAAAGAGCTTCCCGGCTTTATAGGCGTTAACTCGGACTTAGAAATTCATACACCGGAACTGCATGTCGAAATTTTGCGCGATCAAGCCTCGTCATACGGTATAGAAGTTCAAGATATTGAAAACACATTACAACTCGCATTCGGTGGAGGAAAAGTAACTCGTATCGAAACGCCGTTTGACCAATACGACGTCATCATTGAAGTCTTAGACCAATATAAAAATAAAATTGCCGACATGGATTCGCTCTATGTGCGCTCTAGAACTAATCAGAATCTCGTACCCCTAAGAACGGTCGCAAGGTGGAAAGAAACGGTGGGACCCGCTTCGGTTAACCATATTTCGCAATTTCCTGCTGTTACGGTTTCCTTTAGCTTGGCGCCGAATGTGGCTTTAGGCGATGCAATCAAATCACTGAATACGCTCGCTAAACAAACCCTTCCGACTGAAATTATATCTCAAGTAGAGGGGGCAGCATCTACCTTTGAAGATTCGATAACAAGCTCCGCCTTTCTCTTTATTTTGGCTATTTTTGCAATTTATATTGTTCTAGGTATCTTATACGAGAGCTTTATTCACCCTTTAACCATCTTGTCATCTCTACCCCCTGCGATTCTGGGTGGACTTTTGACATTATGGATTTTTGGTCTCCCTCTCTCTTTGTATAGTTATCTAGGCCTACTTCTTTTGATTGGTATCGTTAAGAAAAACGGTATTTTAGTCGTTGACTATGCGCTTGAAAACTTGCGTCATAAGGAAAGTCTTGAAGACTCGATTTTTGATGCTTGTATTGTCAGATTTAGACCCATCATGATGACCACTTTTGCTGCCATCATGGGCGCAGTTCCGATTGCGCTCGGCTTTGGTCCCTCTGCTGAAGCCCGTCGTCCATTAGGCCTTGTGATCATCGGTGGACTTATTTTTTCTCAGCTTATTACGCTTTATTTGACGCCTGTAGTATATCTGTA
>JAGVJG010000155.1 GCA_020051235.1 Parachlamydiales bacterium
AGCTACTTTCGAATATGCTTGCACAGTGTTTAGCGCTCGCTATAGGAAAAAATGACGCGAATCCAAATAAAGTCTTTGTGGGTAATCGTCCTTCCCATATCCTATTTGCAGAGAAGTTAGATGCCTACTCCTTAGGTGCCCTTTTTGCCTATGTCGAACATAAAGTGGTTTTCCAGGGTTTTATTTGGAACATCAATAGTTTCGATCAGGAAGGAGTACAGCTGGGGAAAGTGCTCGCTAACCGTTTTATAGAATTATTTAAATCTAAAAGAGCAGAGCCCGTAAAAACGAGCTTTACTCCGATTGAACAGGCCTACTATGAGCTCCTACATTCCCGTCGAAATACCTAAAAGGTCAAGAGCATGCTGCCTTAATAATGAACCCTTTAAGCCGGGGGAAGTTTACTATTCCCGGTTAGGCGTCGATTATGAAAGGCAAGACTTTTGCGAAAAGTGTTGGGATAAAAAACCTTTACACATGACGCTTACAACTTGGCAGGGTAAAGTTCCTCCTAAAACAAAAATCGAGCAAAACTTAGATCGTCTTGAAAGAGCTTTGCAGATGTTAAGGGAGGGAGAAGATCCCGTCGATCGAATGATTATGGCTCTTTTCCTGGTTCGCAAAAAATGGCTAGAACTTCGTAATGAATACAAAAAGCAAGGGCAAACGTATCAAATTTATGAAGTGGTTGCGACAGAAGAGATGATCGAAATTGAAAAAAAGGTATTATCGCTTCAAGATGCCACCCGCCAAGAAACGATCGCCACCCGCCTTCGTGAGGGACTTTGAGATTTATCTCACCTCTGAGAAGGGTTTAAGTTTAAATACTTTAAAAGCCTACAGTCACGACGTATCCTTATTTTTCGGCACCGATGGCCTTGAAAAACTCACTCAAGAATCGGTAATAAAATTTCTAGGAAAGCTTAAATCACAAGGTTATAAAACAAGTTCTCTTCATCGCATACTTATATCATTAAAAGTGATGGGCGATTTTTTAAAGCGTGAAGGAAGAATTGCCGTTAACCCTGTTCGTTTTGTTGCCTCTCCCAAATTATGGCAACTCTTGCCTGAAGTGTTATCGCAGAAAGAAATAACTAAATTAGTTGAAGCGCCCGACCCTATTGATTTTATGGGCGCAAGAGATAAGGCTATTTTAGAGCTTCTATACTCATCCGGATTGCGTGTTTCTGAATTGTGCGGCTTAGAGCTGTCCGATTTAGATGATACCTTTATAAAAGTTCGAGGAAAAGGAGGAAAGGAGCGCTTAGTTCCTATCGGTAAAAAAGCCCTAGATGCGGTCGACTTTTATATCACTAAATTTCGAGGAGATATCGATCATAAAAAACTTTTTTTAAAATTGGGTGGAAAGCCTTTATCAAGATTTGAGGTTTGGAAGAATATAAAGCGATATGCTCGGGAAGTGGGGATTAAAAAGCGCGTGTCGCCTCATACCCTTCGCCATTCTTTTGCCACGCATCTATTGGAAGAGGGAGCTGATTTGAGAATTATTCAAGAATTAATGGGGCATGCGCATATCAGTAGCACCGATCGCTACACACATGTTATGGGACAACAATTACGGGATTCGTTTGCTTCTTTTCATCCCCGTTTTGAGGCTCCACCGGAGGCGTCGGAGGCTTCCTAGCTGCTTTTCTAGATAGATAGGCTCCTGCATAAGCGCCGCCTCCTACACATAAAATAAGCGGAGTAGCAGGCACCGACAGTACCAGCATGCAAGGAATGATAATCAGCGATTTTTTAAAGTGTTTGTGAACGATCGCTTTAATTCGCTCTATGGCGTGATCCACTTGCTCATAGCAAATAACCCCGAACATCAATGAAAGCGTAAAAGCGATAGGATTATAAAGAAAAAGACCTAAAGTAATGATGGCTTTAACAGCAAATAAGAGAACTTTTCCCGTTGTTGATAAAACGGAACAACAACACGAACGATCTGCTTTACCCGCTCTAATACCATCCATGCCAAATATAATAGCTAAAAACTAAGTAAAAGGAAAATAAATTGAGAATGCAGTAAAGATATAAATTTATTTTTACTGCCCGTAGACACTTTTTTTATCATTTTGAAGTGAGACGCTCAATGCATTAAAATTTTCTTCAATATTATCGATGCTAACTTCGCCGCTAACCCCTCTTCTCACACTCTCTTTAAAGGCTTCCATTTTAGGACCAAAATCCATATTGCCGACGCGGCCATTTTTTCCTGCATTATCAACAAGGGACCAATGTTGTTTATATAAATCTACCGCTTTATCTAGAAATTCCATGATACGTTTAAAGGTGGCAGGTTGACTGTCCTTTAACTTTACTGTCATTTCTTTTAGGTCCTCGATATCTTGAAAGCGGATTTTATCAAATGTGCCCAAACGAGCGAGCCTTTTGTCTTCCGCTGTTAATTTTACGCGGTCGGTAAGCGGAGCCGCTTCTTCTTCACGATGGTGCAGGGCAGCGGAGACGGCATTGGTTTTTTGTTCGCGATGCGTTCCAATTTTTGCTGTTTGCACTTTCTCATGTTCAACTTTTCCCGTTTTCCATTCGGGTTTCGGAGTGTTGCTATCAATAGATTCTACACCCATAAACACCTCTAGTTATTTTGATGTTTCTTCAATAAATGCATGTTTAAAATTTTCAAAATGCTTACTTACACGATCTTCAATTCGATCTAAAGCTCCTAAATCATCTGCAAGCGGCTCCTTGAAAAAGTTAGCTTGTTCTTCTTGAATGACCGTATGGAATTTTACTAGCGTTTGGTAATATCGATCGCTAAAGTCTTTTCTTCCCCGTAAAGCATCTCCCATTTTTTGACTCATCTGAATCACATCTCTTAAAACTTGATTGATCCTTTCACTGAATTGAGCCATTCTCTTTTTATCCGGATTAAAGTTCGCGCCAATCAAATAGTTAACCTTATTCACAATCGCAAGCAGCGAAAAGTTAATCGATTTAATATCCTTAAAAAATCTCACGGGTAGATTTGAAGGCACTGCAGGGGGAAGTTTTCTTTTTGCCAGCTTACTTACCGGATGTTCGACCGGATCTACGATTTGTTCGGTTACTTTTTGCGGATCAATTTTATGTATAGAGGGCATTATTCTTTCCTCTTTAAGGTTTCTTTTAAGTCACTTTTTAAATCATCCCATTCGTTCTTATATTGACGCATGTTTTCTCGTGCAGCTGCAACCTCACGAGAGGTGGGTTTTGCTTTAATTTCTCTGACGGGTTTTTCATCATTTTTTATGAGTAGCTGATTGAGTGTGCTTTCAAACTTCTGAATATTTGGATAATTTTCCTGATAGTTTGGCTCTTGTAAAATTTTGTTTTTTTGATCAATTAATTTAAGAAGTTCTGCTCTTAATTGAGAGTCCATTAAGGTATTGACCTTTGCTTTTAATGGGTCAATAATCACCATATCTTTTAATAAAATAAAATCAGTCTTAAGTTTTGAAAATTCAGTGTTTTCTAATTTAGCTACAAAGCTCAGAAAGGCTTGATGAAACTTTTTTAACTTATAAAACTTTATCATGTTTATTGGATTATTGTTCTTCTCGTATTCTTTAAGAAGACTTTCTAGATTTTTATAAGCATCGCTATTGTGATCAAGATGTTCAATTTTTTCTCTAAGGTATTGATGTTCGGTTTTGATGGGATGCTGAGCTTTGAACTCAGTCAATTTTTTAGTGATATCTTGAATCTTTTCAACATTCGTCTTTTTTGACATGACGATAGATCGAAAGTCTTTTTCTAATTGATTTAGAGCGTTTTTGAGTTTTTGTAAATTTTCAGGAGATTCATATCTATATTCATTTGCAATGTTTTTTATAAATTGGATGGTATCACTAACTAATTTTGTAAATTGTTCGTCAGGAGTTTTTGGAGGGGTTCTTTGAGGGGGAGGAGGGATTTTTTGTCTTATAAGTTTCTCCGCTTCTTCTTGGGTTATTTTTTTTTCAGGGAAAACTTTTCTAGCTAGCTCTACGATCCATTTGTCAATGCTTAATAATCGATCGCCGATCATGGGTGGAAGAGAAATGTAAAAGTTAGTGGGCAATAAAGTGTCGACAGCAAATGATCTTATTTTTTCAATTCTTTCATCGATAGGTTGAGTTAAAGGATTTTGGTTTTCGTAAGATTCTTTAGTAGGTTTTACAGCTCCTCTACCAATATATGATAAACCTGGATCGAAAGATGGCATACTTAACCCCTTTGTCTTTGAGGTGGGTTTTGTGATACGCGACCTCTTAGGCTTTTTGCGTCATGATTATTTAGATTTGCGTCTATGCGTTTTGAAAACGAAGGTTTGTCGGAAGAGTGGAGCTCATCTTGGGGATGGGCGGTATAGGACGGGGGTTTTATACCCGAGGGTATTAAAGCCATAAAGTTGCCTCCCTGCTTATACTTTTAATTGTAAAAGACAGAGGGCAATTCAGGCTTTTATTACAGTAAACTTAATTAAATATTAATCTTCTGCTTCAGGAGATCGTTTACGATCTCAGGACTTGCTTTTCCGCGAGTTTTCTTCATAACTTGGCCAACTAAGTGAGCAAAAGCTTTATCACGTCCTGCTTTAAAATCGACAACGGATTGGGGATTCTCAGCAAGGACTTCGAGAACAATTTTCTCAAGTTCACCCGTGTCGGAAACAGGGCGATAGTCGGGATTTTCGTCTATGATTTGTTTCGGTGATTTAGCAGGATGAAGAGCCATATCATCGGCAATGGATTTTGCTATTCTGCCTGTAATGGTTTTGTCATGAATGAAATTGACTAGCTCAGCAATATTTTCAGGTGGAATGCCCGCACTGATGACGTTTTTTCCCGAATCTTTAAATCGGCCCGCAAATTCTACGATTAACCAATTAACAAGCGATTGCGCATGAGGACTCTTTTTAAGAGCGACTTCAAAATAGTCAGACAGTTTTTTATCGGTAACTAAGATAAAGGCGGCGTCAGGCGCAAGTCCCAGTTCTTTAACGTAGCGTCTTTCTCTTTCAAGTGGAAGCTCGGGCAGTAAAGCGCGTACTTCGTTGATATATGCATCGGTTAAAACAATCGGAACTAAATCGGGCTCAGGAAAATAACGATAGTCTTCGGCCTGCTCTTTTCGTCTCATTAAGATGGTCTCTTGTCTTTCTGGATCGAACCGGTAGGTCGCCTGAATAATCTCTCTGCCCGCATTATATTCTTCGATTTGGCGTTTGATCTCCGCCTTGATCGCTATCGCCATATTGTTGAACGAGTTCATGTTCTTGATCTCGATCTTAGAACGAAGATCCTTTTCACCCTTTTTACGGACAGAAACGTTAATGTCGAACCGAAGCGACCCTTCTTCCATATTGCAGTCAGAAGCGTCGATATATTCGAGGATTGCTTTAACTTCCATTGCATAAGCAACCGCTTCTTCTGCCGAATGAATGCAAGGCTCCGATACGATTTCGATCAGAGGCACGCCTGCGCGGTTATAATCAACACCCGCAAAATTCGTAAAATGCTTAAGCATGCCGGCATCGTCTTCTATGTGAACGCGATTAACTGCAAATGCAAGCTCGCGACCTTCTAATTCGGCAATGACGGTTCCACCTTTAATGATAGGCTGATCAAATTGAGTGATCTGGAAATTACGAGGGGAGTCTGGATAAAAATAGGATTTGCGATCAAATTTTGAAAACTTTTGAACCTGTGCATTAATCGCAAGGCCGAAGAGCACGGCTTTTTTCACCACTTCTTTGTTTAAAACAGGAAGCGCTCCGGGTTGTCCTGTGCAAACTTCCGTAATATTAGTGTTAGGCTCATCTCCAAATCGGTTGGGCGCAACACTGAATAATTTTGATTTCGTATTTAATTCGGCATGGATCTCAAGACCAATGACGGCTTCCCAATCATTATGCATGTGCAAGCTCCGGTAATCGATTTTTAAGTCCACTCACCGTTTCGAAAGCATAAGCGGATTGAAGAACGAGTTTATCGGTTGTAGGCGCACCGATAAGCTGTAGTCCCATTGGAAGGCCTGATTTACTTAATCCAGCAGGGACAGAAACGGCAGGTAGGCCTGCAAGATTGATTCCGATGGTATAAATATCTTCCAAATACATTTGAATCGGGTCTTTTTTTGCCCCAATTTCAAAGGCGGCAAAAGGGGAGACGGGAGTCGCAATCAGATCGCATTGGTTAAACGCTTCACGATATTTTTGCACCATCAAGGCGCGAACTTTTTGCGCCTTTTTGTAATACGCATCTTGATAGCCTTTTGAAAGGACATACGTACCCATCATTATGCGTCGTTTCACTTCGGTTCCAAATCCTTCTTCTTTTGAAAGATCGTAAACTTCTTCAAGCGTTTTTGCGTCTTTTGCTCTTATTCCGTAACGAATCCCATCAAAACGTGCGAGGTTAGTTGAAGCTTCTGCGCACGCAACAATGTAATAAACGGCGAGGGAATGTTTTAAAACATCGAGATCGACTTCTACAATTTCGGCCCCTAGACCTTTCAGTATTTCTAGAGATTGATTAAACACGGCTTTCGGCTCGGGGTTAAGTTGCTCTAAAAATTGCCAAGGTACTCCAATTTTTTTGCCTTTTAAATCGGATGGAAGATTTTCCAAAATGTTATCAGGGGCAAGATTTAAAGATGTTGAGTCATGGGTACAATGCTGACCGATAATTTCCATCATTAAAGCGGCATCTTCCACAACGGTGGTCATCGGACCGATCGAATCAAGGGAGGAGCCATATGCCACGAGACCAAACCGCGAAACTCTTCCATAGGTAGGTCTAAAACCTACAGTGCCGGTAAAAGAGGCCGGCTGTCTAATCGAGCCTCCGGTATCGGTTCCTAATGCGAGAG